>CACHVW010000007.1 GCA_902583415.1 uncultured SAR116 cluster alpha proteobacterium
AATGTAGCTAGGGGTTCGGTTATCGATCAAGATGAATTAATATATTGTCTAAAAAATAATTTGATATTGGCTGCCGGATTAGATGTTTATACAAATGAACCAAATATCCCTGAAAAATTAATGAAACTGAAAAATACAGTTTTGTTACCTCATATTGCGTCTGGCACAGTTGAGACAAGAAATGCAATGGGTCAGCTTGTATTTGATAACATAATAAATTACTTCGAAGGAAAATCTCTAATTTCAGAAGTAAATTAGGGAGATATTTAATATTTAGTTAATTCAATTCCTGCATTACGAGCATAAATTTTAGCTACAGCAGCATCATCTTCGTGACCCAAACCAGAACCAGCAGCCGCAACAAATTGTTGCATTGCTGTCGCAGTTAAAGGTGCAGAAAAATTTGTTTTTTTGGCTATGTCTAGAACAATTCCTAGATCTTTTGGCCATATATTTATCGATGATTTTGGTGAATAATCATCATTTATAATATGTGGAGTTCTATTCTCAAGCATCCAGGATGTTCCAGCACATTCAGAGATAACTTCTAAAAATTTCTTAGGGTCTATGCCTTGAGTTATTCCAAATGTAATTGCTTCTGCCATTGCAGAAATATGAATACCTGCGAGCATTTGATTAACTGCCTTCATTGCAGACCCAGCTCCAACAGATTTACCAAATTCAAAAACCTTTTCAGAAGTTGAATCTATAAGTGGTTTAGCTTTTTGTTGAGCTTTTTCACTTCCAGAAATCATATAAGATAATTTACCTTCTAATGATTTTTGTGATCCACCAGAGATTGGTGCATCTAGATATAAAAGTCCTTTTTTAACACACTTGTTATCCATTTCTTTTGCAAAATCTGGAGAAACAGTGGTGCATACCATTATCAATGTATTATTTTTTAATTTATTGGAAATTCCCTTCTCACCAAAAATAATCTCACGAGTTTGCTTTTCATTTAATACAACTATTATAACTGCTTCTAATTGGTCGTATGGAACTTTACCTTCAAAACCTCCATCTTGATAAAATTTTTTTTGTTGATCTGGGTTTTTATCTTGACCATAAACTTTATACCCTGTGCGCATGAGCGATTTTGCTATCCCATAACCCATAGAGCCTAGACCAATTACTAAAATATTTTTATTTTTTTTCATTATTTTAATGATTGTCCCTTGGTAATTTTTTTCTTACCTTCTGAAATTTTATAGCATTCTCTAGTACAGCACCGTCAGATAGTTCACCTACTAAATTTCTTTGAATTTCTTGCCAAGGAGTTTGACTTTCAGGATAAGGCGGAACACCATCTTTTTTCCTTAGCTCAATCTCTTCATCACTTACAAGCATGTTAGCTGTATAATTATTCAAATCAATTACGACAGTGTCACCTGTCCTCAACCAAGCTAATCCACCTCCAGTCGCACTTTCAGGTGAAGCGTTAAGTATTGATGGACTTCCTGAAGTTCCTGATTGTCTTCCATCACCTATGCACGGTAATTCAGTTATCCCTTGCTTAATTAATTCATCTGATGGTTGCATATTTACAACTTCAGCGGACCCAGGCCAGCCAACAGGCCCTGCACCTCTAATAACCAATATTGAATTTTCATCCATATTTAAACTTTTGTCATTAAGCCTGTCATGATAATCTTCAGATCCTTCAAAGACTATAGCTCTACCTTCTAATACACCTTCTTTGCCCGGACGTGATAAAAATTTATCTTTGAATTCTTTTGAAATAACTGAGGTTTTCATTATTGCAGATTCAAATAAATTTCCTTTAAGTACAATAAAACCTGCTTTTTGTTTCATAGGATTTTTAAAAGGAGTAATAACCTTTTCGTCTTTAATCTTAATTCCTTTTAAATTTTCAGACATTTTTTTACCTGTAACAGTCATTACATCTCCATGAAGTTTTGAATTTTCAAGGAGTTCTGACATTATAGCAGCAGTTCCACCAGCTCTATGATAACTTTCACATAAATACTGACCTGCTGGTTGTATATTAGCCATCAAAGGAATATCATAACCAACATTTTGCCATGCAGAAGTTTCTAATTCTACACCAACATGCCTAGCTATTGCAGTAATATGCCATTGTGCGTTAGTTGATCCACCAATAGCAGAATTTACAATTATTGCGTTCTCAAAAGACTTTCTAGTCATTATCATAGAGGGTGTTAAATCATCTTTTACCATATCAACAATTCTTAAACCTGTCTTGTAGGCCATTTGCCCTCTTTCTCTGTAAGGTGCAGGAATATTGGCATTTCCAGTTAAGCTCATTCCAAGAGCCTCAGCTAGTGAGTTCATTGTAGAAGCTGTTCCCATAGTATTGCAATGGCCATCAGAGGGAGCTGAACTAGTTACAATATCAATAAATTGTTCGTAATCTATTCTGCCAGCTGCTAACTCTACTCTGCTATCCCATACAGCTGTTCCTGAACCAGCCAATTTGCCATTATGCCATCCATCTAGCATTGGACCTCCGTTTAGTACAATAGCTGGTAGATCTACAGTAGCGGCTGCCATCAAACAAGCTGGAGTTGTTTTGTCACATCCAGTCATTAATACAACACCATCGATTGGATAACCATGGAGGATTTCAACTAATCCTAAATATGCTAAATTTCTATCAACAGCAGCGGTAGGTCTTTTTAGTGTTTCTTGAATTGGATGAACAGGAAACTCAAAAGCTATACCACCTGCTGTTCTAATTCCTTCCCTTACTCTTTCTGCCAGTTTTAAATGAACCCTATTACATGGGGATATATCCGATCCAGTCTGCGCTATACCAATAATCGGTTTTCCAGATCTCAACTCATCCGGTGTAAGACCAAAATTCATTGATCTTTCAAGATACAGTGCCGTCATGCCAGGATTGGTTGGATTATCAAACCATTGTTGACTTCTGTATTTTGGATTAAAATTTTTATCTGACATAATTTTCTCCCAAGTAAAATTTTCAAATAATAAATAAAGTTTATTAATTACTCTAAAAATAGTATGAATAAATCTTAATTTAATTTTAAGAATACTGTAACAATCATACTTGATTTAAAAAAAATCAAAAGATAATTTCAGTTTTTTTGCTTTTTATTAATTGGGAGATAATAAAAATGACTAATGTTGAGAATTTGACAGTAAAACTTAATGAAAATGACAATGTTGCAACAGCATTAAGGAAAATAAATGCTGGTGAAACTACTCAAAATCTAAAGAGTAAAAATTTTATCCCAAAAGGTCATAAAATAGCTTTAAAAAAAATAATAAAAGGTGAAAAAATTATTAAGTATGACCAATTGATTGGTATTGCTAGCAAAGATATTTTACCTGGAGAACATGTACATGTTGAAAATACAAATTTTCAATCAACAGATCATGATTATGAGTTTTCAACCTCAATTAAATTGCCCAATATGATTGAACCTGAAAAAAGAGCTACTTTTAGAGGTTACAAAAGAAAAAATGGAAAAGTTGGCACAAGAAATTATATCGGTATACTTACTTCTGTAAATTGTTCAGCAACAGCTGCCAAAAATATTGCTGAGGCTTTTAACAAAGAAAAATTATCTAAATACCCTAATATTGATGGAGTAGTATCTTTTACTCACGGAACCGGATGTGGAATGGCAGATTCAGGTGATGGTTTTGATGCTCTTCAAAGAGTTCTCTTAGGGTATATTCAACACCCAAATTTAGCTGGAATATTACTAATTGGATTAGGATGCGAAGCAAATCAAATCAAGTTTTTAATGGATGCTTTTAATTTAAATGAAAATCCTTTTTTTAAAACTATGACACTACAAGATATGGGGGGTCTAAGAAATACGATTAAAGCTGGAATAAAATGTATTGACGAAATGTTACCTGAGGTCAATACCATCGAACGCACTGATCAATCCGTAGAGCATTTAAGTGTGGCTCTTCAATGTGGAGGATCAGACGCATGGTCTGGCATAACTTCAAACCCTTCACTTGGTCATGCAGCAGATTTAATTGTTAAAAATGGAGGTACTGCAATACTAGCTGAAACACCAGAAATTTATGGTGCAGAACACATGTTAACTAGAAGAGCAATTTCACCTGAAGTAGGAAAAAAACTTGTAGATAGAATACTTTGGTGGGAAGACTACGTGACAAGAAACAAAGGAAGTTTAAATAATAATCCTTCTCCAGGAAATAAAGCAGGTGGATTAACTACAATTTTAGAAAAATCATTAGGTGCTGCAGCCAAGGGAGGAACAACACCTCTTAATGATGTACTTCTTTATGCACAGCAAACCGAAAAAAAAGGTTTTTTATTTATGGATAGTCCAGGATATGATCCAGCTTCAGTTACAGGTCAAATTGCTAGCGGTTGTAATGTTGTGACTTTTACTACAGGAAGAGGATCATGTTTTGGAAGTAAACCCTCTCCTTCAATAAAAATAGCTACCAATACTGAGATGTATAATAATATGGTTGAGGATATGGATGTAAATGCTGGTAAAATAATTTCAGACAATAAAACTATTGAAGATGTTGGACAAGAAATATTTGATTTGATTGTTCGTGTGGCATCTGGCGAAAAATCTAAATCTGAAACTCAAGGTCTTGGTGACTTGGAGTTTGTTCCTTGGCAAATTGGAGCAACTATGTAAGGAGTTTTTATGATTAATCTAAAAGGTAAGACCGCATTTTTAACTGCCTCTGGTCAGGGAATTGGTAAAGCAACGGCTGAGGCTTTCGCAGAAGCAGGTGCATATGTAATTGCCACTGACATTAATCACGAAAGTTTATCTTTGTTAAAGGATGTAGTTAACGAAACTCATATTCTTGATGTAACAGATTATAATGAAATTAAAAAATTAGTTAACTCTATAAAAACCCCAGATATTCTTTTCAACTGCGCTGGTATAGTTCATAATGGAACAATTTTAGAATCTAAAGAGGATGAATGGGACTTAGCGTTCAATCTGAATAGTAAATCTATGTATCACACGATAAAAGAAGTTCTTCCAGTTATGATAAATAATGGTGGTGGATCAATAATTAATATTGCATCTGTGTCATCTTCAACGAAAGGAATACCAAATAGATTTATCTACACAGCATCTAAAGCTGCTGTATTAGGTATAACTAAATCGGTAGCAGCTGATTATATAAACCATGGGATTAGATGTAATGCTATTTGTCCTGGGACAATTCAAAGTCCATCATTAGAACAAAGGCTATCTGATATGGGTGATTATGAAATTGCAAGAAAACAATTTGTTGCAAGGCAACCAATGGGAAGATTTGGTGAAGCAGAGGAAGTTGCTAGTCTTGCAGTTTATTTAGCAAGTGATGCATCCGCCTTTACCACAGGACAATTCCATATAATTGATGGTGGAATATGTATGTAATCGATAATTGATAAAATTTTTAAATAATTTTGATTAAAGAAAGGAAGTAAAATGAAATTATTACGATATGGAGAAATTGGAAAAGAAAAGCCAGGCATTCTTGACCAAGATGGTAAAATAAGAGATTTGTCTAATCATATTTCAGATATAAATGGAGATAATATTAGTAAAGAAAGCTTGAATAAAATTTCTTCGATTGATGTTTCATCTTTGCCAATAATTCCTGAAAACACAAGATTAGGAGCATGTGTTGGTAACATTGGAAAATTTCTTTGTATTGGATTAAATTATTCAGACCACGCTGCAGAAACTGGAATGCCTGTACCAAGTGAACCAATATTATTTTCAAAGGCAACTTCTGCTGTAGTAGGTCCAAATGATAATGTTGAAATACCAAGAAATTCTAATGAAACTGACTGGGAAGTTGAACTTGGTATCATAATTGGAAAAAAAGCTAAATATATTAATGAAGAAGATGCAGAAGAATATGTCGCTGGATATTGCGTAGTTAATGATGTTTCAGAAAGAGAATTTCAACTAAAAAAAGAAGGACAATGGACTAAAGGCAAATCTTGTGACACTTTTGGGCCAACTGGACCATATTTAGTTACTAAAGACGAAGTGTCTGACGTTCAGAACCTAAAAATGTATCTAGATGTTAATGGTAAAAGAATGCAAGATGGTTCTACAAAAACCATGATATTCTCTGCAAATTACATTGTATATTATTTATCACAATTTATGAGTTTAAATCCTGGCGATATTATTGCTACAGGCACTCCACCTGGAGTTGGTGGTGGAATGAAACCACCTGTTTTTTTAAAGGCGGGCGATAAAATGAAGTTGGGTATAGAAGGTTTGGGTGAACAAAATCAAACATGTTTCCAAGGTTAATTGGATTTTAACTTAGAACTTTTCGTATAAAACTTAATTAATTTTGAACCTTAACTATACAGGGAGTTTCAGTTTTTTGATTAATGTCAAAAATTGATCTTCCTGTATGATTAAGGTGTTTTCCATATGTATGTATTGAAAGAGCTATTTCACGACCATTATTCCATACACTATGTATGTCTTCGGGCAAACAACAAGTAGCATCTCCTGCATATATAGTCTCTTCATTTGTTTTTACTAAATCCGCAAAACCGTCTGTAGTTCCATCATCTATTCTTTTGTAACTAGTTTCATGTTCTTGTCCTTGAATACCAGCAACAACAGCCCATGTTTTGTGATTATGCGGCGCAAGTCCCTTTCCAGGAGCCCACGCAATTGCAAAAACAGCTAAACTATGATCTTTTTCTTCGTGCAGTAAATGCAATCCAAATCCCTGTTCTTTATCTACATTAAAATATTCTGGCTTAACCCAACTTTTGTTTGCTGCTATTTTTTTTGATAAGGGTTTTATTCTATCGATTATCTTTCCCTCGTCAGTCTCTTCTTTTACAACTAAACGAATATCAGTTACATAATCCTCAATTGAATATTCAGTCATTGCTTCCCCCAAGTTTTTAAAAACACATAAAACTAATTCCTAAATATAATGATAGACAAATTGAAATATTTTACAAAAAATTTATTTATTATTGATTTAGAACAAACAGGAAATTATTTTGACAAACTACTTGCTAATAAAGCTCTTTTTGTAATTTCTTTGTAATCTCTGCTTTCAGGTGGAATTATCCAACTACCGCCTACACATATTACATTTTTTAGACTAAGCCATTCATGAGCATTATTTTGGTTAATACCACCTGTTGGACAAAACAAAATTTCAGGAAATGGCCCACTTAAAGATTTAAGATATTCAAGACCACCTGCGGCTTGTGCTGGAAAAAATTTAAAAAATTTATAATCTAAATTCATTAAATTCATAATATCACTGGAATTTGAAACTCCCGGCAGGAATGGAAATTCTTTTTCTAGTGCATGTGTTGCAAGGGAAATTGTAGAGCCAGGACTAACAGCAAATTTCGCTCCAGCATCTTTTACGGAATTTAAATCTTCATTGCTTAAAACTGTACCTGCTCCAATGTTCAAAGAAGGAAATTTTTTAGACACAATCTCTATTGCTTTTAGGGCACAATCCGTTCTTAAAGTGATTTCAACTACTTTAAGATTGCCATTAATTAAAGCTTCAAATAAATATTCAACGTCATCAATATTATTGATTGTCAATACAGGCATAACAGGAGATATTGAAAGAATAGATTTTATATAATTATGCATCAATTTATCAAAAATTTATTTTTTATTTTTACTTTATATTCTAATATGTCGTTATTCAAAATTCTTCAATCAATAAATTAATAAAGAGGGTTTTATGAAAATATTAATAATGGGTGGAGCTGGGATGATTGGGCAGAAACTGCTTAATCTCTTATTAAAAAAACAAAAAATTAATAATCAAAAAATCAGTGAAATAAAATTATTTGATATTATAGAAGCACCCTATCCTCTTGACACAAACATTCCAATACAATCAAAGTCGGGTGATATTTCTGATGTAAATGTAAGTAAAAATCTCATTTCATCTAAACCAGATATGATTTTTCATTTAGCTGCTATTGTTTCAGGACAAGCTGAACAGGAATTTGATTTAGGTTGGAATATAAATGCAAAAGGAAGTTGGGGATTATTTGAAGCTATCAGACAGCAAGGCGAAGACTATTGTCCAAGATTAGTTTTTACTAGCTCAATAGCAGTTTTTGGTGCACCATTCCCAGACAAGATCCCTGATGATTTTTTCACGACTCCTCTTACATCTTATGGAGCTCAAAAAGCCATATCTGAGCTATTGTTAGCAGATTATTCAAGAAAAAAAATGATTGACGGTGTATCAATAAGGTTACCTACTATTTGCGTAAGACCTGGGAAACCAAATCTTGCAGCTTCAGGTTTCTTTTCTGGAATTATACGTGAGCCTTTAAATGGTCAAGAAGCAATTCTCCCCGTTAATCCTGACGTAAGACATTGGCATGCAACACCAAGAACTGCTGCAGGTTTTCTAGTTCATGCTGCAGAAATTGATACATCAAAATTAAATAACAGAATAACTTTAAACATGCCTGGTTTATCTGTAACCGTTCAAGAACAAATAGACGCATTAGAGAGAGTTGCTGGCAGTGATGTTGTAAAACTTATTAAACATCAACCAGACCCAACAATACAAAAAATAGTAAGTGGATGGGCAAGAAATTTTGATACAAAAAGATCTAATGAACTAGGTTTCAAGGCAGAAACAAATTTTGATGAGATAATCAAAACCTACATCGAAGACGATTTAAAAAAATAATCTTACTTATAAACATAACACTGGCAGAATAATATGTGGCAATTTTGGATAGATAGAGGTGGTACATTCACCGATATAGTAGCAAAAAAACCTGATGGCAAAATAATAATTGATAAGCTTTTATCTGAGAACTCTGATGCTTACAAAGATGCTGCAGTTGCAGGTATAAGAAGAATTCTTGAGCTCAAAAAAGAAGATAAAATTCCTACAGGTATTATTTCTTCAGTAAAAATGGGTACAACTGTTGCAACTAATGCACTACTTGAAAGAAAAGGTGATAGAACTCTACTACTTATAACAAAAGGCTTTGGAGACTTATTAAGAATTGGTTATCAAAATAGACCACTTTTGTTTGACCTAAATATCAAATTACCAGAGTTGTTATACGAAAGAGTAGTAGAAGTATCAGAAAGATTAAACGAGAAAGGTGAAGTAGTTACTAAATTAAATGAGAAAGAAGTACGTAATTCACTAATCAAAGCAAAATCAGATGGTATAAATAGTGTAGCTATTGCTTTTATGCATTCATATATAAATCCCGATCATGAAAATAAAATTGAACAAATTGCAAAAGAAGAAAATTTTAATCAAATTTCAGTAAGTCATAAAGTATCTCCACTAATTAAATTAGTTGGTAGAGGTGATACTACCGTAGTTGATGCTTATTTATCACCAATTCTTAGACGGTACGTAAGTCAAGTTTCAGAAGAACTTAAAGATACTAAATCTACTCAATTAATGTTTATGCAATCCAATGGAGGGCTAACAGACGCAAATCTTTTCCAGGGTAAAGATGCTTTATTATCTGGGCCAGCCGGAGGAGTTGTGAGTATGACACAAACCGGAAAGAAAGCGGGATTTAATAAATTAATTGGATTTGATATGGGTGGAACCTCTACAGATGTATGCCATTTTGCTGGTGATTTTGAAAGATCATTTGAAACAGAATTAGCAGGTGTAAGAATTAGAGCTCCTATGATGCAGATAAATACTGTTGCAGCAGGTGGTGGCTCAATTCTCTCTTATAAAGATGGTAGATTTCAAGTTGGCCCGGAGAGCGCTGGAGCAATTCCTGGCCCAGCGTCATATGGTAGAGGTGGACCTTTAACTGTAACTGATTGCAACGTCTTATTAGGTAAATTAAATCCAGATTTTTTCCCAAAAGTTTTTGGGAAAACTGGCGATCAACCTTTAAATTTTGAAATTGTAAAGAAAAAGTTTTTGGATTTGTCAGATATAATTTCTAAAGAAAAAAATGAACCTATGATGGATATCTTTAAAATGGCTGAAGGTTTTTTAAAAATAGCTGTCGAGAACATGGCTAATGCAATAAAAAAAATATCAATTCAAAAAGGTTATGATGTAACGAATTATATGTTGAATTGTTTTGGAGGTGCAGGTGGGCAACATGCATGTAATGTTGCTGACTCTCTTGGTATTACAAATGTTATGATTCATCCATATGCTGGAGTTTTATCAGCCTACGGAATGGGCCTTGCTGAAATTAGAAGTATTAGGGAAGGTCATTTTGAAAAAAATATCAAAAATATTTTGGACGCTGAAAACTTAATTGAAATCTTATCTTCACAAGCAAAGAAAGATCTAAATGATCAAGATATTTCTGATGCTTCAATTATTCTCTTAAAAAATGCTTTTTTGCATTATAAAGGTTCACATCAAAATTTAGAAATCAAATTTGATACACCAGAAAATATGAGAAAATCTTTTGAACAAGAACATAAAAAACGCTTTGGTTTTTTTGTTCAAGATAGAGAAATATTTATTGAAATGCTAACTGTTGAAGCAGTAGGTAAAAAAACAGAAAACTATGATTTTTTAAATCCTAACACATCAACTACAAAGGCAAATCCAATTGCATTCAAAAAAATGTATGTAAATGACTCAGAAATTAACACACCAATCTATAAGAGGGATGAATTAATAATTGGACAGAAGATTCCAGGTCCAGCTATCATTGTAGAAGCAACAGGTACTAACATAATTGATGATGGCTGGTCAGGAACTTTAGATAAGTATTATAATTTGATCTTATCTAGAGTAGAAGAAAAGAAATTTCAAAAAGGAATAGGAACATCTGTAGATATTGTGATGCTAGAAGTATTTAACAATCTTTTTATGAATATTGCAGAACAAATGGGTGCAACGTTGGCAAATACTGCTTATTCAGTGAATATAAAAGAAAGACTAGATTTTTCATGTGCTCTTTTTAATAATGAAGGATCTCTAGTTGCCAATGCCCCGCATGTTCCAGTTCATTTAGGGTCTATGTCAGAGGCAATAAAAACAGTAGTTAGGTTAAACAAGGATAATATTTATCCAGATGATGTTTTTGTACTCAACGCACCATTTAATGGTGGAACACATCTTCCTGATGTAACGGTGATAACTCCAGTTTTTGATAAAAATGGAAAAGAAATTATATTTTTTGTTGCCTCCCGTGGCCATCATGCCGACATAGGAGGTAAAACACCAGGTTCTGGTCCACCAGACTCAAAGCATATTGAAGAAGAAGGTGTTTTGATTGATAATTTTAAGTTATTTGACAAAGGTATATTTCGTGAGCAAGAAATGAGAAAAATCTTATCATCAGGTAAGTATCCATGTCGAAATGTTGAACATAATATGGCAGATCTTGCAGCTCAAGTTGCAGCAAACAAAACAGGTATTAATGAAATTAATTCAATGATTGACCAATTTGGTATTGAAACTGTGCACGCCTACATGAATCATGTACAAGATAATGCTGAAGAAAGTATACGTAATGCCATAGTTAATTTAAAACAAGGTGAATATGAGTATGAACTTGATAATGGTGAGTTCATTAGAGTTAATGTAAAAATTGATAAAGAAAATCGTGAAGCTATAATTGATTTTACAGGCACAGCCCCTAAAAACCCTTTCAATTACAATGCCCCAATGGCTGTATGCTATGCAGTAATATTATATGTATTCAGAACTCTAGTTGGAAATAATATTCCACTTAATGAAGGTTGCTTCAAACCAATTAAGATAATTATACCAAATAATTCAATGATAAATGCAAAGTATCCTTCTGCGGTGATAGCAGGCAATACAGAAGTGAGCCAATTGACATGTAACGCGTTATTTGGAGCACTTGGAGTGATTGCTGGCAGCCAAGCAACGATGAATAATTTTATCTGGGGAAATGAAAAAATACAAAATTATGAAACCATTTGCGGAGGAACTGGTGCTGGTTCGAATTTTCATGGCACATCAGCTATTCAAACTCATATGACCAATACCAGAAGTACTGATCCTGAAGTATTGGAAACTCGTTTTCCAGTAAGACTTGAAGAATTTTCAATAAGAAAAAATTCAGGTGGTAAGGGTAAATTCAATGGAGGTGACGGCGTTACTAGAAAATTAAGATTTTTAGAGCCAATGACTGTTACAACATTATGTTCACATAGAAAAATAAAGCCTTTTGGTTTAAATGGAGGTGGTCCTGGAGACTGTGGTAAAGAATGGCTTGAAAAAGCTGATGGAAGTATACTTAGTCTTTCTGGCAACGATAGTTGTCAAGTGAAAATTAATGATCTTTTTGTTATGGAAACTCCGGGTGGTGGTGGATTTGGAAAAAAATAAATTTAAATTATACACTCTCTATAAATTCTAATAAATTTTTTCTTATATCTTCACTTTGTATATGAAATCTATCTACAGTTTGGGGCCAATCGGTTTCTTTAAAATCACTCTTTAAAAGTTTATATTCTTTACTCATTTCCAGATCTTGTTTTAATTGCGACCTGGAATATAGTATTAAAGCAATAGATCTTGGATCCATAACACTTATATCAAAACTTAATTCAACTACTTTATTATAATCCTCCGCAAAAAAATAACCAAGAACTAGGTCTTTTACTCTGTTATCTGATGACGACTGACCTTGAGGAATTGGATCAAGCTCATATGCTTTATTAAGTAATTCTAAACCTTTATCAACCTTTCCTGTTCTTACTAAAACTTCTCCATATCCAGATAGCACTCTTGGATCGTTTGGAACCATATTGAATGCCTTTTTTCCATGATCTTCAGCTAAAACATAATCATGATTACTTAAGTAAACTGCGGATAACATTCTATGACACTCAAAATCATTCTCATTTAATTCTAATGCGTTATCAATATTCTGTTTTGCTTCTGCAAAAATTTCTTCAGGTTTCTTGTCTGAAAAACCTCTAAACATTGCTTGTCCTAATGTACAAACTTTCCAGGCATATGCTTGAGCATTATTTACATCTGCTTCTATGGCTTTGTCGAAGTTTTTTAAAGCTTCCTCATTAGCCTCTTTGGTAAATTTATGGTGATTTTCTTTGCCTCTTAATAAATACTCATATGAACTTATATTCTCTGTTGGTTTTCTTTTAGATCTTTGCAAAGAACTTATTTCAATCTCACCAAGAAGTGCTATAGAAATTTTTCTGACTATTTCGTCCTGTAAATCAAAAATATCCTCAAGAACCCTGTCATATTTGTTACTCCAGATAATACTATCATCTTTCGCATCACTTAATTCTATACTTATTCTTACTCTTTTACCAGAAGCACGGATACCTCCTGTGACGATAAAATCTAATTCAAATTTCTTCGAAAATTCTTTTATGTCTTGATTTTCATCTTTGAAATTGACGGTTGTTTGTCTCGAAAGGATTTCGAACTCACGCATCATAGAAAACTCAGTAATTAAATCTTCAACAATACCATCTACTAAGAAGCCACTATCTTCGTCTTTACTGGTATTGGCAAAAGGTAAAATCGCAAATTTTGGTTTCTTATTAAGATTTTTATTTGAAATAGTTTTTATTTTGCTTTTGCCATCACCAAGTAAAGAAAATACTTCGAAATTATTTGAAATATTTTTCAACTCAATTTTACCTAAAGGATAAATTTTCTCTTCAATTTTATTATTAATTTGCTGCCTTACTAAATCTGAAATTAAAATTTCTCCAACTGGTGATTGACTCTCAAGACGAGCAGCTATATTTACACCATTTCCATAAATGTTATCACCTTCAATTATGATATCGTCTAAATGGATCCCTACTCTCCAAGATAATTTAGGATTTGTATCCTCTGATAAATTCCTATCTTTAATAGATTTTTGAAATTCAACACCCGCTTTTGTGGCTCCCACTGGACTATCAAATTCAGCTATTATTGAATCACCAGCAGTATGGAAAATTCTACCAGAAAATTTATTTATTATTGGATCAATGATATCTCTACATTCTTTTAAACTGCTTAGTGTTTTTTCTTCTTGGGATTCCATATGCTTACTGAAATCAACACAATCAGTTGCTAATATAGTTGCTAATCTTCTTTTAACTTCAGACATAAAACTTTACTAAATTATAATTTAATCTCATTTCGTGAATCATAATTAATATGACACTTATTTACTATGTTACGATTTTTTTTTAACAATTGAAGTAAAACTTTATGAGTAATGATAATAAAATTAATAGTCCATTAATCTGCTTAAAAACTGGATCAAATGCAAAAAAAATTAGTTATTTTGATAAAGATGAAGTTCCTTATGTTAAAATAAGAATGAAAATATAATTTGAAGACACGAAATTTCATGTACTAAAAACAATTCCAATTGACGATTTTAAAGATCAATTTAGTTATAATAAACCTAATACCTGTATTTAAAAAAACGCTTGAATACCGGTTTGCGCTCGACCAAGGATTAATGCGTGAACATCATGAGTACCTTCATAGGTATTAACAGTTTCCAAATTCATTAAATGACGCATTACCTGATATTCAGCATGAATACCGTTTCCACCGTGCATATCTCTTGAAAGTCTAGCAATTTCAAGAGCTTTTCCACAATTATTTCGCTTGATGAGTGAAATGGCTTCAGGTGCTAAATTGCCTTGATCAAATAACCTGCCAACTTGAAGTGCAGCACCTAAACCTAATGTAATTTCAGTTTGCATATCAGCCAGTTTTTTTTGAATTAACTGCGTGGCAGCCAATGGTTTACCAAATTGTTTTCTATCTAATGTATACTGGCGAGCTCTATGCCAACAGTCCTCAGCAGCTCCCATCACTCCCCAAGCTATGCCATATCTTGCTCTATTCAAACAACCAAATGGTCCTTTTAGACCAGTTATATTTGGCAATAGATTTTCATCTGGAACAAAAACATTATCCATAACAATTTCACCAGTTATAGACGCTCTTAATGATAATTTTCCTTTTATTTTTGGTGCACTCAAGCCATTCATCCCTTTTTCAAGTATAAATCCTTTAATGGCGTCACCATGTTCTTTTGACTTAGCCCAAACAACAAAAACATCAGCTATTGGAGAATTAGAAATCCACATTTTTGAACCAGATAAAGAGTACCCACCCTTAACTTTTGTTGCTGTAGTTTTCATAGAGCTGGGATCTGATCCAGCATCAGGTTCAGTCAATCCAAAACAACCAATAAGATCACCTGAAGCCAAACCTGGTAAATACTTTTGTCTTTGTTCTTCGCTACCGTAAGAGTAAATTGGATGCATCACTAAAGAAGATTGAACAGACATCATTGATCTATAACCTGAGTCAACTCTTTCTACCTCTTTAGCTACTAATCCATAGGATACGTATGAAGCACCAGCACAACCATACTTTTCTGGAATAGTAATTCCCAACAAACCAAGTTCTCCCATTTCCTTAAAGATTTTTTTATCAGTTTTTTCTTCTAAAAATGCTTCCTCTACTCTTGGTAAAAGTTTGGCTTGAGCGTATTCGTGAGCAGTTGATTTAATTAGAGCTTCTTCTTCAGAAATCAAAGAATCTAATAAGAGAGGATCTTCCCAATTGAAATCGGGTTTTTCCTTTGACTTTGATTTAAGATCTACTACATTTTTTTGATCTATATCAATACTTGTATCCATGACATATCCTTATTTTTTTTTGCATATTAATCAAATAATTTTTTAAAAACAATACTTATTAGTTCAATTCAGACTTAATAAGTGTCTTTCAACAAAATCTAACCTATCTTGCCCCCAATAAATTTGATCATTTATAATATATGTTGGAGCTCCGAAAACATTTTTTTTAATCGCTAATTGGGTATATTCTTCAAAAATTTTTTTACATTCTTCACTTTTAGCAAAAGAAATAATTTTTTTTGAATTTAAGTTCATAAGGTTCAATATGTTTATAAGCACATCTTCATTGTCTACATCTTGATTTCTTACCCACAAACTATTCATAATATTATCAGCAAGCTCAAAATAATTTTCTACTTTTTGAATTTTTCCAGCTATGATTATTAATGACGGAAGAACAGATTTTGATGGGAAAAATTTTGGTTGTGGATTTAATTTTATATTTAAAAATTTAGACCATCTCTTCAATTCTTGTAATCTCAAATTTTGTCTTTGAGGTGGTCTCTTTGAAACAGGAAGACCTCCTGAAATTGGGAAAATCTCCCCATAGTTTACTGGATACATATTTAAATTAACATTGAATTTTTTTATCAATTCCCCTAAACGACCATGTCCAAGAAATGTCCAAGGACTTCCATGGCTCATAAAATAATCAATTGAAATCATTATGAACCGAAACCAGAACCAGCAGATTTGTAATTTTCTCTAGGAGGGCTAAAAACATCAAGGATTTTTGCTCCTTCTGGACCAGCTATAATACCATGTTCAACCCCGCTAGGCGTCTGCCAAAAGTCACCCTTTTTAATTTCTATTTCTTCGCCACCTTGAATTCTAATTCCAGAACCTTCAATCAAAAATCCCCATTGCTCTTCTGGATGTGAGTGAATTTTACCTTTAGCATTTGGCTCAATGTCAACCAGAGATAGCATAGCTTGATCACCACAAAAAATTCTTGTAGAAACTCCTTCTGCAAGTTCTCTTTTTATTCCTGAATTTAAGTCATTTATGTTATTAAAATATTTTTTTTGCGACATCTTTTTCTCCACTTTTTTGCTTATGACGGTTTGTCTCCTGCAAAAGTAATTCTATGCATTAATCGTCTTTGTCCATGGTAATCATTTATAGGATTATGCATTGTACATCTATTATCCCAAATTGCTACAGACCCTGGTTTCCATTGAAATCTACAAGTAAATTCTGATTTGATTTGATGCTTGTATAAGTACTCTAATATTGGTGAACTTTCTTCCTCGGTCATGCCAACAAAATTGGTCGTATGAGCTTCATTAACATATAATGATTTTCTTTTAGTTTCTGGGTGTGTTCTTACTACTGGATGAATAGCTTTTAATTCGTCTCCTTTTAGACCAACTGATGCATGTTTCATGATATCCGATCTGGTTTTAGCAACACGTGATTTGCCTGAAATATTTACTGCTTCAAGAGTATCTAAAAATTTTTTCATACCCTCAGACAAACTTTCATAAGCCATATATTGATTGGACCACTCTGTATCTCCACCATAATCAGGTGTTTCAATACCATACAGCATTGTTCCCATAGGAGGTTCTTCTTGATAGGTAGTATCACTATGCCAAATTCCACCAAAATTGTTTGTGTCAGTTTCCTTTTTCAAAATTGGAGTTATCTCAGGAAAATTCTCTAGACTTTTTACAAAAGGATAAACTATTGGCTTTCCTATTCTCTTTGCGAATGCTTTTTGAGTGTCTGGACTGAACTTTTGGTCTCTAAAAAATATCACTTGATAAGATAGCAGTGCATTATAAATTTCAGAAATAATTTCATCAGGCAGATTTTCAGATAAATCAATATTATCTATTTGAGCACCAAGCGCACCTGCAATAGGTTTTACTTTAATTGTCTCAAAATTAATATTCTGATTATTATTAATTTTCATAATATATTTAGGCTCCTTAAGGTAGAACTAGGAAAACATTCAAATTTTATTTGCACTTATTAAGTTAGTGTTAAATAATTTAAATCATAAATAAAAAATAAATTATTTTCAATTTCTACAGAGAAATTTAGATGAAAAAAATCAAATCACCTCACCTTGACGTGAGACCAAACTGGTTAAATAAGTTAAAAGAACAACCTTTACTTCCTGATCTGAACATTATTGATCCACATCATCATCTTTGGGATGTTGGATTTGGAAAATATTATGTAGAAGAATTATTGGAGGACATTGAGACTTCAGGTCATAATATAAAGGCAACTGTTTATATTATGAGTTCATCTAACACAAAAATATATTTACTAGATGGACTTGAAGAATTCAAAACTCTTAGTGAAATTGAATTTGCTACAAATGAAGGCAAAAGAGCTGATTTAATAACGGATAATAAAGTTAAAGTAAATGCATCTATAGTTGGATCCCTTGATCTAACTTTTGGAAATAAATTGAAACCAGTTATACAAAAAGGTTTAGAAATCAGTGAAGGTCGACTAAAAGGCATAAGAATGCTTTTAGCAGCACATCCAGACCCTAGAATTAAATCTGGTGCTGTAAATTCTGATTTATCCCTTATGTCACATCCAAAATTTGTTGAAGGTGCAAGATGCTTGCAAGACGCAGGACTTTCACTTGATTTTTGGATATATCACACACAATTAAGTGAAATGGAAAAAATAGCCAGGACACTACCAGAACTTAGCATTATTCTTAATCATATTGGAGGACCCATTCATCTTGGTGAATATGAAGGAAAGCAAGCCTTAACTCATAGAGAGTGGCGTACGGCTATGATGAGATTATCAAGATTACCAAACATTAAAGTTAAATTAGGTGGATTAGGTATGGAAGTTAATGGTGCAAAATTTCACTTAAATCAAAATCCACCAAACGCTTCTCAATTAGCTGATATTTGGAAGTCATGGATTTATGAAACAATTGATATGTTTGGCGTTGAAAGGTGTATGTTTGAAAGTAATTTTCCAGTTGATAAAGGTTCTTGTAGTTATGGTTCGTTATGGAATGCATTCAAAATAATTTCAGAAAACATGTCAAATAATGAAAAAAATAAATTGTTTTATGAAAATGCTGCAAAAACATATAAGATAAAATTATGATAATTATCTTCAGGCAAATTCTATGAAAGTTACAATTCTTGAACAATCAGTTTCAGTTGAAGGAAAACCACAGTCGGTAACAATAAAAGATAGTATAAATTTAGCAAAAAAAGCCGAAGAACTTGGTTACAAAAGATTTTGGGTTTCAGAACACCATAACCATCCTACAATTATTGGGACTGCACCTGAAATATTGATGGCAGCCATAGCATGTAATACATCTTCAATAAGGATTGGAAGCGCAGGCATAATGTTACCTCATTATTCACCACTTAAAGTTGCAGAACAATTTAGAGTTTTAGAAGCAATAGCCCCTAACAGAATTGATTTAGGTTTGGGAAGAGCACCAGGTTCTGATGGAAGAACTGCATTAGCATTAAATCCAAACAGCAGGAGTGATAGTGAACATTTTCCAAGTCATGTAAGGGATCTAATAGCATGGGTTTCAAATGAAAAGTTAATCGAAGGTCATCCATTTAGACATTTAATCGCTCAGCCTATTTCAGATACTATTCCAGAAATTTGGATGCTTGGAACATCTAATTACGGTGCTCAGTTAGCAGCCTACTTGGGTATTCCATATTGTTTTGCACACTTCATTACAGATGGACAAGGACTGAAAGAAGCTTTAGATATTTATAGATCTGAATTTCGTCCGTCAAAAAAATTTCCTAAACCTTTAGTTAATGTATGTATGTGGGCCTTAACTGCAAATACAAATGAAGAGGCAAAATATTTATTTGCATCCAGAGCTGCATGGAAGATTGGAAGAAATTATGGTCAGCTTGGATCTATCACTGATCCTGATAATGCCTTGAGTATTATCAATGATAATGGTTGGACAGAACAATATCAAAATATGTATCAAAACTCATTGGTAGGAGACGCAAATATAACAAAGGATAAAATTTCTAAACTAGTAGAAGAAAATAATATTGATGAGATTGCTATTTTAACTTGGTGTCATAACGAAAATCATCGTATTAAATCTTACGAAATTTTTGCAAATGCTTTTGAATTGTCTGAAAAAAGAAAGCCTGAAAAATCTGTCGTATAAATTGATTTTAGAAAAAAAACTCTTATATCAAATAAATAAATTGTGGAGTAAAAATTGTTTTCTGTTAGTGAATCTGTATACAAATTAAAAGTTTTTTTTATATTTATATTTATATTATTATTAAGTGCTTGTAGTAAAATTGATATGAAACAATTTGAAAATAATACTCC
Organism: uncultured SAR116 cluster alpha proteobacterium; assembly: GCA_902583415.1. GTDB lineage: Bacteria > Pseudomonadota > Alphaproteobacteria > Puniceispirillales > Marisalimonadaceae > Marisalimonas. Next base: position 19,938 of record CACHVW010000007.1, read on the forward strand.
TAAATTAGATTTATTTTCTTTTTTTGAAGGTAAAACTATAGCTTATGGCATTTTTGAAGATAGATTTGGGAATTTAAAAAGACAATTTAGAGTTAACATTACTGGGAAGATAGAGAATAATACCTTAACTCTTGACGAAGATTTTTTATATGATGATGGTGAACAAGCAAATCGTATTTGGAAAATAAAAAAAATCACTGATAAAAATAAAGTCATATATCAAGGACAAGCTGATGATATTGAAGGTGAAGCCTCTGGATCTATTTCTGGTAATACACTTAATTGGTCTTATGATATTTATCTAAATATCAAAGGTTCAAATATTAAAGTTCATTTTAACGATTGGATCTATAAACAAAGTGAAGACTTAGCAATTAATAGAGCTTATGTAAGTAAATTTGGTATTAATATTGGATCAGTTACATTAGTTTTTTTAAGAGGTAAAACTGCAGCTCAAATAGGACCCTTAAATCTTAAAAGCTGGTAATATTTGATGTTTAATAAATTTTGTATAATTTTCACACTAATTCTTCTTTCATATTCTAACTTAGTATACTCAAATCCCAAAAACGCAATTGGGGAAGATCAAAAAACTGTAAATATATTGAATAACTATTTTTCAAAACAAACTATGGTAGGAAAAGCTAATTTTCAATTTCTTTTTTGGAATATTTATGATGCGAAACTTATAAGTGAAAGTGGCAACTATCCTTCAAATAAATTTGCTTTAATTTTAAAATATAATAAAGATTTTTCCAAAAAAAGTGTTGTAGATGAAACCATCAATCAACTGAAAAAGCAAAAAACATTCAATGAAAAAGAATTAAAAGAAGTAAATGCTTTATTAAATAAAGCATTCAGAGAGATAAAAAAAAATAATAAATTCATAGGTATCAAAAATAACGATGAAGCAATATTTTATTTTCAAAATGAAAAAGTATTAGAAACTGACAACTCTGAATTTATAAAGATTTTTTTTGATATTTGGTTAAGAGAAAATAGTCAAAACCCAAAATTCACTCAAGAATTATTGGGAAAAACTAAAGGATAGTTACGTGCGATTAAGTGCATTTTTTTTTGAAATTGTACCTTTATCAGGTTTTTTTTTAGGAGCGCAATATTACACTTTAATTGTTGCTGCTATCATATCACTAATTCTTGGTCTTTTTGTTATGCTAGTGTTCTATGTCATAGAAAAACGCATTTCCAAATTTCAAATATTTGGAATTTGCATGTCTGCTCTTTTTACTTTTTTTGCATATTCTTTTAATGACGATGAGTTTGTGAAAATTCAACCAACAATTTTTAATGGCTTTTTTAGTGCTGTTTTACTTTTTGGCATATTTTATAAGAAAGCAATGATGAAACAATTTTTTGGATCTCAATTTTCTCTTAATGATGAAACCTGGTATAAACTTAGTTTGAGATGGGGTTTGTTTTTTTTATTTCTTACAATTATAAATGAAATATCTTGGAGGTTTCTTGAAACTGAGGATTGGGTTTTTATCAAAGTTTTTGTATTATCGCCTTTAGTTGGAATTTTTATGTTGTGCCAGTTGCCAATTACATTAAAAGGAAGAATTAAAACCAAATAAAGCAAATTAAAAACAAGTATCATGGAGGCATTAAATGAAAATAAAGATAATTGATGTTAAAGTCCATGTTATTAAATCATCATTAGAAATACCTTTTGCATTTTCTCAAGGATGGGTAAATGTAAGGTCTGCGACACTTGTAGAAATAAAAACAAACTCAGGTTTAGTTGGCTGGGGGGAAGCATTTTGTCAAGGATTAGAACCTCCCGAAATCTCAGCAGCTGTAATTGAAAATGCTCTAAAGCCTATTTTATTAGATCAGTCCCCATTAAATATAGAAGTCCTGTGGCACAAAATGTACAATTCTACAAGAGATTATGGAAGAAAAGGATCTGTAGTATCTGGCATAAGTGCAGTGGATATAGCATTATGGGATATTGCAGGCAAATATTACGACCAACCTGTATATCAATTATTAGGAGGTGCATTTAGAACAAAAATTAAACCTTATGCAACGGGTTTTTACAGAATAAAAGGTAAAGGTGAAGCAAGCAGATTAGCAGAAGAAGCTTTGTCTCACTTCGAAAATGGTTTTGATCATATGAAGGTTAAACTTGGTTTTGGAATAGACGACGACCTGAAGTGTATGGAAAGTATTGGTCATGCTCTGAAAAATAAAAATGTTACTCTTATGATTGATACTAATCACGCTTATGGAAGATCTGAGGCACTGACATTAGGAAAAAACTTACAGAGTTATAAATTACGCTGGTATGAAGAACCAGTTGTTCCTGAGGATATTAAAGGTTATGCAGAATTGAGATCTAAGTTAGACATTCCTATTGCAGGAGGTGAGAATGAGCATACTCTATTTGGATTTAAATCACTTTTCGAAAATAATGCAATTGACATTGCACAACCTGATATTGGGTCATGTGGCGGTATAACAGGTGCAAAACATATTATTAATTTAGCACATAGTTTTGGTGTAGAGGTTAATCCTCATGTATGGGGTTCAGCAATTGCTCAAGCTGCATCTATTCAAGTTATTGCCTCAATTCCAGTAACCCATTTCTCAATTTTTGCTAGACAGCCTATTTTAGAATATGATCAATCAAGTCATCCCTTTAGAAGAAAATTACTTTCAAAACCCTTTGAGCTTGTGAATGGCATGATAAATATTCCAGACGATAAAGGTTTAGGAATTGAGGTTAATCTAGAAACTATTAAAAAATACAAAACTAATTGAAACAAATTATGATTGAACTTTTAGACCCAATAATCAAATCACATAATGTAGAAATCTCAAATGGTCTAAATGTTCATTATTTAGAGGCAAATTCAAACAAATCTCAAAAACCAACTGCTCTTCTTCTACACGGATTTCCCGAATTAAGTTTTAGTTGGAGAAAAATTATACCTTTGTTAGCTGCTGAAGGTTTTAGAGTTATTGCACCTGATATGAGAGGATATGGTCAAACCTCAGGCGGGGGAAAAGAATTTCATGCCGACATATCTGAATATCGATTATTGAACTTAAGCACGGACATAATAAGTCTTATGAGTTCTTTAAATCTTGATAAAATTGATTTATTAGTTGGACATGATGCAGGTTCATCAGTTGCTGCAGTATCTGCTATAATAAGACCAGACATCTTTAAATCTGTAGTGATGATGAGTGCTCCATACGCTGGAACTCCAAATATAAATAGTAGTTTGACGTATGAAGATCCTATTCACAAAGAATTAGAAAAATTAGACCCTCCCAGAAAACACTACCAATGGTATTATTCTACAATTGAATCCAACAAACATATGCACCTAGAAAAACAGGAATTACATAAATTTTTAAGAGCTTACTATCACATGAAAAGTGCAGACTGGAAAAAGAACGTTCCTTACAAGTTGAATTCTTGGAATGCAGAAAACTTAGCTAAAATGCCAGAGTATTACATTATGCACCTTAACGAGGATATGGTCCAAAGTGTAATGCCGCACTATCCACAGTCAAATTGTTATGAAAATTGGTTAAATGATCAAGAATTAGAAGTTTATACCAACAGCTTTTTAAAAAATAGTTTTCAACCTGCATTAAACTGGTATAGGTGTATGACCTCAAATGATCTTAACAGTGATTTAAGAATTTTTTCTGGTAAAAAGATTGAAGTTCCATCTTGTTTTATTGCAGGTGAAAAAGACTGGGGTATTTATCAAAAACCAGGAGCATTAGATATAATGGAAAATAATTTATGTTTGCATTATAAGGGCAGACACATTATCCAGAATGCTGGACATTGGGTTCAACAAGAAAATCATATCGATGTAGCAAAAACTTTAATAGATTTTTTTAAAAATAATAATTTATTTTAGGAATTATTTTGAACTTCTCTTTATCTGGAAATCTTTTTAAGGGAATTGGAATAGCCACTATTGGTGCATTAGTTTTATCTCCAGATACCTTATTTATGAGATGGTCTGAAATGGACGCATGGTCAATGCTGACGTGGCGAGGCTTTGAAATGGGATTAATGCTTATCTTATTTTCTAGCTGTTTTGAAATTTATAGAAAAAATTTTAAAAAAGTTTTTTCAACAGTTGGTATCTGGATAATTTTATCTCAGATATTAAGTTCTATATTTTTCACGTATGGTGTTGCTGAAACTTCAGTATCGTTAATTTTATTTTGTCTAGCAACTTCTCCAATATTTGCATCTATATTTTCAATTTTTATTCTTAAAGAAAAAACAACATCTTCGACATGGATAACTGCATTTTTTGCATTGATTGGAGTTGGAATTTCTGTGGCAAATGGTGAAAATGTATTAAACGCTCCTCAGGGTAGTGTTTTCATTGGTACAATATGTGGCATTGGTGCTTCAGCCACATTAGGCTTGAGTTTAGTTTTTTTAAGAAGTAAACCAGAGATACCAGCTATGACAGTTACTGGAATAAGTTCATTTGGTTATGGTATTATTGGATTATTTATTGTTTCACCAGATCTTCTTTTTAAAGGTGATATAATTGCAATTTCTTTATCTGGATTAATAATCCTTCCAATATCTTTTGCATGCTTAACTTTTGCAACCAGGTACACTCAGGCTTCAAATATTGGACTTTTAATGCTTTTAGAAACTTCTCTGGGTCCATTTTGGGTATGGCTTGGCACAAATGAAACTCCAAATATCTATATGATAGTTGGTGGAGTTATAGTTATTTTTAGTCTTGCTTGGTATATTTTAGTAGATCAAATAAAAATTTCTTTTTCCAAATAATTTGATTTATATAAAATTTGGAAAAATCATTTTGAAAATTGGAGTATTAACTTTGATCTATTTGATTTAGATTTTTCATCGAGTTTATTTTTAAAATTGAATCCCCAAACAGGACCCGGCCATGCTGGATCATGTTTATTTCTCATTACCAAGTGTAAATGTAATTGAGATACAACATTTCCTAACATGGCGATATTTACCTTGTCATATTCTTCATTTGATTTAAGAAAATCACCTAGTTCAACCGCAAAATTAATTAAGATGTTTCTTTTTTCAATATCTAAGTCACTTAACTCAATTAAATTAATTTTCGTTGGAATTAGAATAACCCAAAAAACTTCTCTTACATCCATTATCCTAATTTGAAAATCATTAAATTCTTTAACTAGAAAACTATCCTGTTCTATTCTATTATCTAATTTAAACATTTCTATTTCCTAATAAATTGATTAATTATTATTTTATTACGATTTATTAGGTTAATAAAGATTTCAAATTTAGGGAAAATTCAATGGTTAAAGAAACAAACATATCAATTAATGAGAATAGATTATGGGATAGTTTGATGGAAATGGCAAAAATTGGTCCCGGCATAGCAGGTGGAAATAATAGACAAACTGTTACTTTCGAAGATGGTGAAGCCAGAAAACTTTTACAGAAATGGACTTCAGAAGCAGGAATGTCAATGAAAGTTGATGAACTTGGTTCAATGTTTTTTAAAAGAGACGGAACAGATAAAAATGCTCTTCCTGTAGTAATAGGTAGCCACTTAGACACTCAACCAACAGGTGGAAAGTATGATGGTGTTCTTGGTGTTTTAGCTGGCCTAGAAGTTATCAGAACACTTAATGATTTAAATATTCAAACAAAAAGACCTATTTTAGTCGTTAATTGGACTAATGAAGAAGGATCACGTTTTCCTCCTGCGATGATGGCTTCAGCTGGATATGCAGGTATTTATGATGTTAAGACTTTACTTGCAGCAACTGATTATGAAGGAAATATTTTTGGTGAAGAACTTGAAAAAATTGGATGGAAAGGAACTGAACCAGTAGGTAAAGAAAAATTTCATTGTTATTATGAACTTCATATTGAACAAGGTCCAATACTTGAAAGTGAAAATATTGATATTGGGGTAGTTACTCATGGTCAAGGATTAAAATGGTTAGAAGTAAAGCTTACTGGAGTAGAGCAACATACTGGCACAACACCAATGAACATTAGAAAAGATACGGCACTAGCTTTATCAGAAATTGTCTTAACTGTTAATAAAGTTGCAAACGAGAACCAACCTAATGCACTGGGTAGTGTAGGTCACATTGAAGTCTCACCTAATTCCAGAAATGTGATTGCTGGTCAAACTACTTTTACAATAGACATTAGATCTCCTGACATAAAAAAACTTAATGATATGGAAGAAGAAATAAAGTCATGTGCTGAGAAAATCTGTAAGAAATACGAAGTAAATCTTCAAATGGAACAAATTGGTGGATTTGATCCTGTAGCCTTTGACAAACTTTGTCTTGATAACATAAGAGAGAGTGTTAAAAAATTTGGATATTCATACAAAGATATAGTTTCTGGTGCGGGACATGATGCATGTTGGATTAATACAGTAGTACCATCAGCAATGATAATGTGCCCTTGTGTTGATGGCTTAAGTCACAACGAAGCTGAGGAAATAAAACCTGAATGGGCATGCTCTAGTACAAATGTTTTACTTCATTCTGCTATCGCTTCTGCATCTTAAGATTTATGATTAATCATTAATTAAATTTAGACCTGCACCACTTTCAGCGCTAATTGCGTTTTTTCTTAAAAGTGAAAATAAATTCCTTCCGAAACCTACATTAGAGGCTTTCCTAAGCTTATAATTTTTTCTATCTGAAAAATCTTCATTAAGGTTAAGTTTCCCAATATTAGCATCAATTTCTATTTTATCTCCGTCTTGAATTTTTGAAATTGTACCACCATCAATAGCTTCTGGTGTAACATGAATTGCAGAAAGAACTTTTCCAGAAGCTCCAGACATTCGTCCATCAGTAACCAAAGCTACTTTAAATCCCATATCTTGAATATTAGAGAGAATAGGTGTTAATGCGTGTAGTTCTGGCATACCATTGGCCTTGGGTCCTTGAAACCTAACAACAACTACAACATCTCTATTCAAAAGACCTTTATGATATGCTTCTTTTACATCTTCTTGGTTTTTAAAAACCATTGCAGGAGCAACTATTCTATAATGTTCAGGTTTTACAGCGGATATTTTAATAACCCCCTTACCAAGATTACCTTTTAACATTTTTAACCCACCATTTTTTTGATGTGGATCTTTTACTCTTCTTAATATCTTATCATCATATGATTTTGATTTTTCTTTATGCCAAACTAATTCAGAATCTTTTAAATTTGCTTCTGAAACATAATCAAACAAATTTTTTCCCCAAATAGTTTTAGCAGATCCATCTAATAAACCTTCATCTAATAGTTCTCCAATTATAAAGCTCATTCCACCAGCAGCATGAAATTGATTTATATCAGCACTTCCATTTGGGTAAACTTTTGCTAATAAGGGAATTATTTTTGACAAATCTTCAAAATCTTCCCACAACAACTTTATTCCTGCAGCAGCTGCCATAGCTGGAAGATGCAACGTATGATTAGTTGATCCGCCAGTTGCAAGCAAACCAATTATAGCATTTACAAAGCTTCTCTCATCTATAATTTTTCCAATGGGTCTTATATCTTGGCCCTTTCTTGAAATAAGAATTGCTTGTTGTGTTGCAGCAATATTGTATGCGTTTCTTAAATCACTATGAGGATGAATAAAAGCAGCACCAGGTAAATGCAAACCCATGATTTCCATAAGCATCTGATTTGAGTTTGCTGTCCCATAAAAAGTGCATGTACCTTCTCCATGATAGGATGAAATTTCAGCTTTTAATAATTCTTCTCTTGAAGCTTCACCTTTTGCAAAGGCTTTTCTAACTCGGGCTTTTTCTTCATTAGGAATTCCAGATGACATTGGTCCAGCTGGAATGAAAATAATTGGCAAATGTCCAAAAGAAAGAGCTCCAATAAAAAGTCCAGGTACAATTTTATCACAAACACCTAAACATAATGCTGCATCATAAACCCCGTGACTTAGTGAAACTGCTGTTGACATTGCAATTACATCTCTTGACATAAGAGATAGTTCCATCGCAGGTCTACCTTGTGTAATACCGTCACACATCGCTGGTACACCACCTGCCATCTGGGCTGTTGCACCAAATTGATTTGCTGCAGCTTTAATTATTTTTGGAAAATTTTCTAACGGTTTATGAGCAGAAAGCATATCATTATAAGCTGATACAATGCCGATATTTGGTTTAGTATTAAGTAAAATTGAGTCTTTTTCTGTTGATGGTGAGCCAGCTACCACATGTGCCATGTTAGAACATGCAATTGAACCTCTGTCGTTATCATTATCATCTTCCATAGCAACGACATTATCCAAATATCGTTTTCTATAATATTTACTTCTATCTATTATTCTGTTGGTCACTTCAATGATTTTACTATTTAATTTAGTCATTTACTTTCTCTATAAAAAAATCTCTATTTCTATTTTTAATTAAATGATGAATTGGTAATTTCTTTTCTTTTTGAGCTTTCTCAAAAATATTTTGCTTAGCTTTTCCTTTAACTAATAAAATTATATTTAAACTTTCCATTATCAAAGATAAATTCATGGTTATTCTTGGTATTAAGGGATTACCTTGAGGTGGTGTTATTAAAATTTTTGGACTTGCATTTAGATCAAAAGCTTCATTTTGGTTTATCATATCAGGAAACAAAGAAGCAAAATGTCCATCTTCACCCATACCAAGTAGAGTGACATCAAAAGGTTTTTTGAATTCTGTATTTGATAAAAAATTTTCTGTAAGAGGAAAGAAATTAATATTTTGAGCTTTATTTTTTATGAAATGATTATGTAACAATTTTTGGTTACTTTCTTTGTGATCAGGGTCAACTAATCTATCATCTACTAATGTTAGAAAAACTTTGGACCAGGATATATCAATATTTGATAATTCTTCATAAATACTAATTGGACTAGAACCACCAGATAATACTAAACTACCAGACCCTTCATTTTCTATAGAAGAATTTAATCTATCAGAAATTAAATTAACAATACTCATCATTATTCATCTTTAGGATCAAGCCATTGATGCCCTTCCAAAACTAAAATTTTATCTTCTGGGCCCATAGTACCAGTTCTATAGAGTTGAGTTTCTTGATTTTTTGCTATTTCTACAATTGGATCAATAAAATCCCAAGCAGCAAGCACTTCGTCAGATCTCATAAAAAGTGTTTGATTACCTCTAACAACATCCATTAAAAGTCTTTCGTAAGCATCAGGTAATCTGTCATCAAAAGTATCACCAAAGGACAGGTTGAGTTCTGAAGGAAAAAAGCGCATGCCACCTGGGCCAGGTGCCTTTGAAGTTAATTTTAGTTTAAGGCCTTCTTCGGGCTGTACTCTTATTATGAGTCTATTGGGCTCGTCATGAGCATCTGCTGTAAATTTGGAAAAAATATCATGTGGTTTGTTTTTAAAGGTAATAATTATTTCACTTGCTCTAGTAGATAATTTTTTACCCGTTCTGATATAAAATGGAACTCCAGCCCATCTCCAATTATTAATTAAAACTTTTAGAGATACAAAAGTTTCTGTATTTGAATTTTCTCCTAATTCATCTGAAAAACTTCTATATTGACCTGTCTGAATATCTTCTTCAGTTATTGGTTTGAGAGCTTTCAAAACCCGTAATTTTTCGTCTCTAAGTTGATCTGCTTCATAAAATGAAGGCGGTTCCATAGCAATTAAACATACAAGTTGTAAGAGATGATTTTGTAACATGTCCCTTATTGCACCATATTCATTATAATAAGAAATTCTATCTTCAACACCAACTGTCTCAGAAACTGTAATTTGAACATTGTCTACATTTTTATTGTTCCATTGATTTTCAAAGAATGTGTTAGCAAACCTTAAAGCCATCAAATTTTGAACTGTTTCCTTACCTAAATAATGATCTATTCTATAAATTTGACTCTCTTTAAAAACGCTTGATATTTCATTGTTAATTTGTATAGCTGTTGCTTTATTTTTGCCAATTGGTTTTTCAATTACAAGCCTACTTTGAGGAACATTTAAACCAGAGTCTCTTATGAATCTACAACTATTACCAAATAAGCTAGACGCTATTGCTAAGTAAAATATTATGGGTCTATTTGGATCAAATTTTTCTTTTAAAATTTTAACCAATTCAAGATGACCATTACCAGAAATAACGTCTAGATCAACAAATTTTATAATATTTAAAAAATCATCCCAGATTTTTTCATTATCAATAACTTTTTTTATAGCTTCATCACATTTGAATTTTAATACTGAAAAAAAATCATCTTTAGATTTTATTTCTTTATCGCACAAAATTATATTTGAGTTTTCATCAATCTGCTTATCTAAAAATCTCCAAAATAAAGCTGGTAATATTTTATTTTTAGAGAGATTTCCTGTACCACCAACGATTATGAATTCACTTGGAACGATGTTAGATTTTTCTGGTATCATAATATCACTTTTGTTTATTTTAAAATAATTAATAAATACCTTAAATATTATAAATAATTGTAAATTAATGTTATTTAAGTTTAATGTTGATTAAATAATTAGCAATAAATTAGGGAGAAGCATTTTATGAGTGAACCGATAGCTTTTATTGGTCTTGGCGCAATGGGAGGACCAATGGCTCTAAATATTATAAAAAAGGGAACAAATTTATCTGTTTATGACATAGAAAAAGAAAAGATGCAGCCCCACATCAAGTCAGGAGCTGTTCCAGGAAATAGTATTAGAGATACTGTTGAGGATGCAGAAATTATTGTAACAATGTTGCCATCTACAGAAAATGTTAAATCCGTAATAACCGACCCTGATGGTGTTTTGTCATACATAAAGCCTGGATCGATTATATTAGATATGAGTACAATTGCACCAACAGGAACAGATGAAATATATGAAATATGCAAACAAAAAGATATTGATTTTATAGATGCTCCAGTTGGCAGGTTAGTAAGTCACGCAATCTCTGGTGATTCTCTTTTTATGGTAGGATGTGATAACGAGGAAGCTTTTAAAAAAATTGAACCATTACTTAATGCAATGGGAACCACTATTATAAGATGTGGGAAAGTTGGGTCAGGAATAAGAGCAAAAGTTGTTAATAATTTTCAAATACTAAGTATTGCTCAAATAACTGCTGAAGCCCTTACACTTGCTCAAAAAATTGGTTTAGATTTAAATACATTTAAAGAAGTAAATGCTGGAACAACTGCTAATAATGGACAGTTCCATATTAATTTTTTATCAAAAGTACTTAAAAATGATATTGAACCAGGGTTTACAATTGATCTTGCTCACAAAGACATGGGGTTAGCAATTGAGACGGCAAATAGTTTTAGAGTTGGTTTACCAGTTGGTTCATCAGTCCAAGCAGTTTATGGTCAAGCAAGATCCGGTAAATTTGCTAAAAAAGATTTTAGCGCATTACTTGATTATGCTTGCGAACTTGCTGAAGTTGATCCACCAAGAATTAAAAAAAGTTAATTGTCTGTCTTTTAAATCTATACTACAGGACACAAACCACCATCTAAATTTATAGCAGTTCCTGTAATATATGAACTTCTTTTAGAAGATAGAAATGCAACTAGGTTGGCGTAGTCAATTTCCTCACCAACCATACCCATAGGAACTTTTTTTGATAGTTCATTATAAAAGTCCTCAATACTTCCTGATCCAGCTCTACGTTCCCATTGAGCACTTTTAATTAGTCCAATACATATTGTGTTAACTCTTATTTGATCTTTTGCATATTGATTAGCAAGAGATTTTGTCAAGTTTATACCAGCAGCTCTAGTAACAGTAGTTGGTAATGATCCAGCGTTAGGGGCTTTTCCGCCTCCAATTGTTGCATTTATTATAACTCCACCATTATTTGATTTCATATAAGGTATTGCTAAACGACACATTCTTATCGTAGACATTAATTTTAGATTTATATCATCTTCCCAATTTCTATCAGTCACATCTTCAAAAAGTGCAGCAGCCGATGCTCCAGCATTATTTACTAATACGTCAATTTTCTTAAACCTAGCGATAGTTTCCCCAACTAGTTTTTTACAATCTTCTGCAATACTTACATCTGCTTTAATCGGGATAACTTCATTACCTGTTTTTTCTGTAATTATTTTAGCTTTTTCGTTTAAATAATCACCTCTTCTTCCACAAATTACAACATGTGCTTCTTCAGATGATAATAATTCAGCTGATGCGTAACCCAAACCATCACTTCCACCAGTGATTAATATTACTTTATCTTTTAGGCCTAAATCGTACATGTCATTTCTCCAAATTTTATGATTATATCTTAATTATACTATTTAATTTAGCTGACTCAAGAATTGAAAGTGCTACCTTAAGTGTTCTTTTTGCGTCAGAAGCATTTGTAATGGGGTCCACTTTTTTATTAATCACATCAATGAAATGGTTGATTTGGGAAATGTAAGGATCCACTTCGTCGAAATCATAATTAAAGCTCTCTAATTCACTTTTCCAATTGTCTCCATCATTTTTGTAACTCCAGAGCTTAAGATTTGGAAATTCTAATGAGCCTTGTGTACCAACTATTCTAAGATTATTTTCTTTAAGATGAGGCAAATATATATTTTCGCCCGTTCCAGTCTCCCAAGACCAAGGAGAAGTACCACTATCACTAATTAAAAAATTACCTATCAGCCCTTGTTCAAACTTCAAATTTGTAGAAATAATATCTTCTTTTTCAAAATTATTTATATTATTTGATGAGAATGCCGAAACCTCTGTAATTTCTCCAAATATAAATCTTAGATAATCGATGTCATGAATAAGATTAGTTATTACAGGACCAGCACTAATTTCTTTTCTCCATTCAGGTAAAAAATATTCTTCATCTTTTCTTAGCGCCCAAATTCCAGATACCCCAATAACTTTTCCAATTCTTTTTTCATGAATAATTTCTTTTGTTTTTAACACTGTTGGATTAAATTTTCTTTGATGACCAACTAAAACTGAACAATTATTTATTTGTGCAATCTTTTCAATTTGCTCCGCTTCAGATGATGTGGCTGAAATAGGTTTTTCAATCAAAACGTCTAATCCTAAATTCAGTGCTGATATTGCATTTTCATGGTGCATAATAGTAGGTGTAGAAATAATTACGCCATCTACTTTAGTAGATTTTTTTAATTCATTAAGATCATCAAATATTGATATTTTATTATAATTACAAAATGATCTTGCGTCTTTAGTTAAGTCTACTATTCCACATAGCTTCACATTATCTATTGTATCGATAGCCATTAAATGGCGCTTACCAATAGTTCCTATGCCCATAATGGCAAGATTAATCATTTGATTAATTTGCATTATGATTTAAGAGTGCTCATAAATCTATTTATTGAAACCGATCCATCAAATGAATGTGGGAAGATCAATGGTGTTGCCTTTGCTTGACATTTTGCAACAACAAGTGAAGGACCTTCTTCTTCATAAATAGTTTTTATTAACCTATCATAATCTTTTTCATTTTTTATTGTATAAGAGTTAGAGATCCCTGATCCTTTAGCTACAATTTCAAGATCTGTTTTTCCAGCAGTTGCGGTAGGTTGACTTCCTGTTTCAACATAAGATTCATTGTCCATAACCACAATAGTAAGGTTCGCAACTGGATGATTTGCGACTGTAGCAATTGAACCAAGACTCATTAAAGTATCTCCATCTCCAGTAAACAAAAGAATTCTTAAATCCGGTTGTGCCATAGCTAAACCTAACGCAAAAGGTATTGCCTGCCCCATTGCTCCAATAAAACCAAAATTCGCTTTATCATCCCCGCCAGACATTAAATCCCATGTTGAAGTTCCAAGGCCACTTACAACTCTAAGGTTTGTTTGTCTGTTTTTTAAAATTTTTTGAACAAAAGGTCTTCTTTCAATCATAATATTTATCCATTTTTAAATTGTTTTGCACCAATCATTTTTTGAGACAACAAAACTGCTGCAGAACGATTGGTATTAAAAGCAAATCTTGCTGCAGCATCTACTGTTGACCCGACTTCTTCTTTATAATCAGCTCTAAAAACTTTAACGTCCATTGCTTCCAAAACTTTTGGGGTTCCTAAACCCATGGGAACTTGCCACGGAACGAATTCTCCCCATTCACCTCTCATAGAAACTAAAGTTAAGAATGGGATTCTACATATATTTGGTAAAGCAAGAGCATTTATACAATTTCCTACACCACTTGACTGCATTAGCAATGCACTTTTTCTACCTCCAGCAAATGCGCCACAAGATAAACCAACTCCGTCTTGTTCAGTTGTAAGTGTTACAACATCAATTTCATTATCTTTTTCACAGAGATTAATAAGAGGTGTATGTCCAGCATCAGGAACATGAGAAACCATCGTAATATCTAATTCTTTGAAAACTTTGTAAATATCATTACGCCAGTCTTTAATCGCACCCTCCATAGTTTAATCCGTTTGTTTGTAATGAGGATAATGTTAATTTGTAATTAAAAAAATTCAAGTTTATACATTAATGTAGTATGTAAAATTATGTAACTGTTTTTTCGTAGAATTTTTAGAAATCGTTTTAACAATTTACTTATAGGGAATAATTTTAAATGACAGAAAATAAAGGAAAAGTTGCTATAGTCACTGGTGCTGCTAAAAATATTGGCAGAGCAACTTGTGATAGTCTTTCGAAGTTAGGCTTTAATGTTTTAGTCCATGCAAACTCTGACAAAGAGGGTGCTATGGAAACACTAGAAATTGTAAAAAAAAATGGAGTTAATGCTGACATTTTCATTGGTGACTTAACAAACGAAGATACATCACATCATCTTGTAGATGCTGGATCAAAATTAGGTAATGTTTCAATTTTAGTAAATAATGCATCACAAAGAGAGTTCAATAAATTTGACGATATGTCATTTGATCAATGGAGATTTGTATTATCTATTAATCTAGATGCATTATTTCATACTTGTAAGGCAGTAATTCCACAAATGAAAAAAAATAATTGGGGAAGAATTGTAAATCTTGGAGGATTGTCAGCACATATCAGTGCAATAGGAAGAGCCCATGTTATAACATCAAAGTCAGCAGTAGTTGGTTTTTCAAGAGCTTTAGCAATGGAATACGCTGAGGTAGGTATTACTGTTAATACAGTTGTGCCAGGGTTGATTGATACCGTTAGAGGTGCTTCTGCAGGAAGAAGCCTTGTACATCCATCTCATTCAAATCCTCCTATTGGAAGAAAAGGTTATCCTGTTGAAGTAGCTACTATGATTTCTAATTTATGTGGTCCTAATTCTGATTTTATAACTGGACAAACAATTCATGTTAATGGTGGAAGTTATTTTCCGTAAAATATTAAACAATGAATAATATAAAAAATAGACCAGTTGACTTTCTAGCTGCATCTTTTTTAATAATATTTTCAATTTTATTGGGCTTAAACCAAGTTATGGTTAAGTTAGTTAACGAAGGTATGCATCCAGTTTTTCAGGTAGCCTTACGATCCACTTTTGCAATCTTTCCAATTTTAATTTATTGCTACATTTTAAAAAAGAAAATTATCATTAACAACGGTAGTTTAATACCTGGCATTATTGCAGGGATATTATTTGCAATAGAGTTTATTTTTTTGTTTACAGCCTTAGACTACTCAACAGTCACACGCGTATCGTTAATTTTTTATACAATGCCTGTGTGGCTTACTTTAGCTGCACATTTTTTAATAGAAAATGATAAACTCAATTTAAACAAAATATTAGGTTTAATAATTGCATTAGTAGGATTATTTCTAGCTGTTTATGAACCAACTACTGGTTATGATACATCACAATTCTATGGAGATGCATATTCATTATTGGCAAGTATATGCTGGGCAACAATAGCGATAATGCTGAAAACCACGCGTCTTTCAAACGCAACACCTGAAACACAACTATTATATCAATTAGTTGTTTCTGGAATTATTTTATTACCTTTATCAATGCAGTTAAATGATTACGTTAGAAATATCGATCTAGATTTAATATTAATTTTTTCTTTTCAAGTAATTGTAATTATGTGTATGGGGTTTATTGGATGGTTATGGATAATGTCAAGATA
>CACHVW010000008.1 GCA_902583415.1 uncultured SAR116 cluster alpha proteobacterium
TAAATAAAATTAATGATAATCCAGTCGCCATATATCTCTCTTTTAAGTATTATCTTTTAGTATTGGATCAGCATTTTTTACATAAGATGGTTGTTCTCTTTTCCAAACTGTAAAAAAATCGTCAACAAGTGCAATTAGAAATATGGTTACGCCTATAGACATACTTATCCTCGGTATCCAAAAAGGAATAGCCAATAGACCTGGGCTAATATCCTCGAAAATAAATGAAAAGTAGACAAAGTCCCAGCTCCAATATGTTAAATAACTAGTAATTATGATACAAAAAGACAAAGAGAAGAGTTCTTGGTATCTTCTAACTTTTTTTCCTAATAATCTTGTAATTAAAGTTACTCTTATATGTTCACCACTGTGAAAAGTATATGAAAGCCCAAAGAAAGTTAAAGCTGCCAAACTAAAACCAGCAGTTTCAGTAGAGTCTACTGTGATATTTACAAATCTTCCTAAAATTTGAGCGACTATGGTCATAGCAATCAAGACCATAAAAAAAGCAGAAAGATAGCCACTGTATAAATATAATTTATTCAATTTATTTCTCATGACTATCTCTCTAAGATTTTAACGCATAGATAAATATCTATCTAATACCGCGTTAGCTTCTGGGCTAGCTTTTGATCTCCAATTTTTCATCATTTCGAGACCAATGCTTTTCATTTTGCTAATAACCTCGTCAGGAGCATTTTTAGAAGACATCCCATTTTTCTTAAGGATATCAATTTGCTTTTTAGTAGTTTCAGCACTCATTTCCCAACCTCTAAGCTCAGCTTTTTTTGCAGCAGCTAACATGTTACTCTGATCACCTTTTGATAGAGCATTAAAGGCTTTTTTGGTAACAACTACGGCATTTTTACTAAAAATAGCTCCAGCATATGTAAAATGTTTTGTATTGTCCCATGCTTGAATATCTATACCTGTTTGAGGACTAGTAAATAAAGCTTCAATAAGACCTGTAGAAAATGCCTGAGGAATTTCTGCAAAAGGGAGAATTGTTGCATTAAATCCTAACATAGAACCCATTTGTTGTGTGGCTGTAGAATATATTCTCAGTTTTTTACCACTAAAGTCAGAGACACTATTTACAGGAAACTTAGTATAAAACCCTTGTCCTGGCCATGGGGCAGTATATAAAATCATAAGCCCTTTTTTATCGAATTTTTCTTGAAGATATTCCATCTGCACATCTTTTAGCAACCAAGCACTTGAATAGTCTGGTGCAATAAAAGGTAATCCAGCTAAAATGTACATTGGGTCTTCATTACCATAAATACCTAACCTAATTTCACCAATTGGAATTTGTCCTCTTTGAAGAGAGGTTTTTATAGCGTCTAATTTAATTAGAGTGTCGTTAGGGTTTAAATTTATATTGACTGAAGTAGTAGACTTAACATCATCTATAAATTTAATTATGTTTTGAGTATGAAAGTTACTTTTAGGGTAACCTGAAGCCATTGTCCAATCTGCTGCATGCAAATTAAAACTAAAAATAGATACGGCCACAAAAATAAACATTCTCTTAAAAATTATTGTAAGCATTTTAATTCCTTTCATTGTAATTGTACAATAATTAAGCATTCAGAATGATAAAGAGTCAAATTGAATTAAAGGTTAGCAAAAATTTAATTAGATTACTTAAATTAAATGTTAAAAATTTAATCAGAAAAAATTGAATGAATTTTTTTCTAAGCAGTATTTTGCTATATCTATCCTCTTCGGTATCCATACATTTTGACAAGTTTTTATATATTTGATAAAATCTTCAAGTCCCTTAATTCTTCCTGGTCTTCCTATAATTCTGGGATGTAATCCAATAGACATCATTCTTATAGAACCATCATCTGTTTCACTGAGAAGTTGATTAAATGATTCTTTGCAATAAATATTAAAATCATTGCCTTGTACAAAACCATTATTTCCATCAAATCTCATGTCGTTGGTATCAAAGGAATAAGGAATAATCACGAGTTTATGATCATTTTTTTTTACCACATAAGGTATATCGTCATTATATGCATTTGAATCATAGATAAATCCTCCATGCTCGATTAAAAGATCCCTTGTAAATGGCGATGTGCTAGATTTTGTGTGCCAACCAACTGGTGGATAACCAGAAAGTTTTAATATTGAGGAGTAACATTCATTAATTATTTGTTTTTCCTCTGTTCTGTCTAGATACGCATGGGAAATCCACTTCACACCATGAGCAGATATTTCATGATTTCTGTTTAATATTTCATCTATTAACCAAGGAGAATTTTCTAATGCTAAAGAACAACAACTAAATGTTGCTTTTACATTGTATTTATCAAAAATGTCAAAAATGCGCCAAATACCTGATCTTAAACCATATTCAAAATGAGATTCCATACAAAGATCTGGGATGTCTAATATTTTAATTTTATTATTTTCGTATACATGCTCATTTTGACTGTCGCCTGATGAAATCGAAAGCTCTGCACCCTCTTCAATGTTTACAACAAATGATACTGCAATTTTATTTTCTTGAGGCCAAAGAATTTTTGGCTTTTCTTTTCCATAACCAATAAAATTTCTTTTCATTTATGAACCATCATCAACTTTGTGAGCAATCAATTCCGATAAATTTTTATCAACCCCTATAGATGATTTAGGAGGTAATTTTGGTTTTTTTAAAGTATTTTGATTCATAACAACAGCTAATTCTGCTTGCTTTACAGCCGCTTCAGCACAATCAATCACAGGCACACTAATTTCTTTTTGAACAACTTTTTTAAATCCAGACAATGGAGCCCCTGCAAATATAACCACCTCACCACCGTCAATATTGATAGCATTTTTAGCAGATTCAACTAGAGATTTCTTCTGAAGCGTTTGGATTTTATCTATAGTTAAATTAACACCATCTATAGCTCTAAATCCTGCATATCTGGACTGTAATCCTAATAATTCAACACTTTCTTCATACCAAGACGCCATTGCATTAGTAAATGAGATAATTGAGAATTTTTTACCAAATAAGCAAGCACTCAACATAGCTGCCTCCCCTAACCCAATTATAGGCAAGTTAAACAAACTTTTTGCTGGTATCAGACCTGGATCACCAAAGGCAGCTATAATTATGGCATCATATTGTGGATGTATTTCTGCTAATTTTTCTAAAACTAAAGTGCCAGTAATTTGGGCTTCAACTTTTGTTGATATATATGGGAAACCCTTTTCTGCTGTTTTAGGAATTAGGGTTGTTTCTCTACTTACTACCAACTTGGCAGTTTCATAAAGTATTTTAGTTATAGATTCAGTAGTGTTTGGGTTATACAATAATATTTTCATACCTTTAATTAATTCCTTTTGGAATTGTAAGACCTTTTTCAGTTAATTTTGAGTGTAACCTTTTTAATAAATAATTCATTTCCTTAATATCGTCTTCTGTAAGAACAGGCCCGGGAGATCTCACATTTGACGATTTAATAATACCTCTCTGTTGTAAGACAAATTTTCTTAAGGCTAAACCTATTCCAAATTGCTGTTCATGCCTTATGAGTGGTAAATATATATCAAATAAGTCTTCTGATTTTTCTTTATCATGATTAGAAAATAAATTATATAAATTCACCAACATTTCAGTGAATGCAAATCCAGTCATAATTCCGTCAGCACCTCTCTCAAGTTCTTGAGGAACATATAAGCCTCCATTTCCTACAAATACGCTATATTTTCTGTTTAAATGATTGTCTCTATATCTAAGAAGTCTTGATAATTTATTATGTCCTGGGCAGTCTTCATGCTTAAACATCTCAATTGAAGGATGATTTTCCATTATAGTATTTATAATACTTTCAGAAAAGTAAACATTAGTTGTAGGTGGATAATCCTGCAAACAAATTGGAATATCTTGAGTGCGATCTACAACTTGATTGAAGTATGATTTGATTTGATCGTCATTTTTTAGACCATTATTACCAGATACCATAACTCCAGAGGCACCAGAATCCATTGAAAATTTTGAAAGTAATTCTAAGTTATCAAGACCAGCATTAGAAACCCCTACAATTACTGGAACACTATTAATTAAGTTATTTACGTATCTTTTTATTAATTTTTTTTGTTCTTCAATATTAAGCTTATGAGCCTCTCCCATAACCCCAAGGATTGTAACCCCTGAAACTTTACTTTCTATGTAATAATTTGAAAGTTTATCGACTGATTCAAAATCAATTAAGTTTTCATTGTTAAAAGGTGTTGTTGCAATGGCAATAACACCTTTCATATCTTTAAATTCTTTTGTCATTTGCCTTCCTAAAATTTATCTGGAATAAAAATTAAATTAGCTACTTAATAAGTCAAATCTTTAATTCTTAGTTCAGCAATTTTGTGAATTTCACTAATAGCAGTTTCAAATTCTTTAGTTTTGCTGTTATTAACCCTCTTTTGCATATTATCTATGATCTGATTTTTATTTAAACCTTTCACTGCAATTATAAATGTAAATTTAAATTTTAATCTATATTCATTGTTGAGATTAGTTAAAATATTAAATTCTTCATCAGAGCATTGATCTAAACCAGCAGACTTTTGTTCATCTTCTGAAAACTTTGTTAATTTTTCTTTTTTTTGAAGTTTTTTTCCAAGTTCAGGATGGGCATTAATCAAATTTAATTTTTCTGTTTCTGAAGAATCATCAACTATTTTTTTCATCATCAATTGTAATTCTTCTTTTGTTTGAATCTCATTAATATTCTCTTTTAACAATCTTTCTGGTACCCATTTAGAATGCTCATAAACACTTTTTAGTAGATCTATTATTTCTTCTTTTTCCATTTTTTTAGAAAGAAATTTGAAAGTTTTATTGTACATTATTTTACCTGACATTATTATATCAATGAATTTAAGCATACTTTATACAAATTTAAATAGAGAAAAATATGGCGGGTCTTTCAACTCATGTTTTAGATACTAGCAAGGGTAAACCCGCAGTAGGATTAAAAATTGAATTGTACAAAATAATGGATTTTGAGAAAATTTTGATCAAAACTGTTTTGACTAATGAGGATGGTAGAATTGACGAACCACTGTTATCTGCTGAAAGCTTAGAGGAAATTAATTACGAATTATTATTTTTTGCTGGTGATTATCTGAAAAAACAAAATAGTGAACTTAAACATGTTTTTCTTGATAAAATACCCATAAGATTTTTTGTAAATGATAAATCTGAACATTATCATGTACCATTATTACTATCACCTTTTGGCTATAGTACTTATAGAGGGAGCTAATTTTTGATATTTTTATTAGAAGAATGGACTGAACTAATTTTGAGATGGTTCCATGTCATTGCAGGCATTGCATGGATTGGCTCAAGCTTTTATTTTATTGCTTTAGATTTAAGTTTAAAACAAAATAAGAATCTTCCCTATAAATCTCATGGAGAAGCTTGGCAAGTTCATGGAGGTGGATTTTATCACTTAGTTAAATATCTCGTTGCACCGTCAAAAATGCCCTCAGAATTAACATGGTTTAAATGGGAAGCCTATGCAACTTGGGTGTCAGGTTTTGCTTTGTTAGCTCTTATATATTACGCAGGTGCTGAATTATACATGATTGATATTGTCAAATATGATTTAGAAAAATATGAAGCTGTAATAATTTCATTACTAGGCGTCGTCTTTGGTTGGGTAATTTATGATTTTGTGTGCAGATTATCATTAAAAACAAATGTCTATGTATTAATCAGCTCTATATTTATTTTAATCACTGTCATGTCGTGGGCTTATTCTGAAATATTTAGTTATAGAGGAGCATTTATGCAGATAGGTACAGTTTTAGGTACTATAATGGTTGCAAATGTTCTTATGATAATAATTCCTGGTCAAAAAAAAGTTGTAGCTAGTTTGCTAGCAAATGAGACCCCTAACCCAATTCATGGTGCTATTGCTAAACAACGATCTCTTCATAACAATTACTTAACATTGCCAGTGATTTTTATAATGATTTCAAATCATTATCCTTTAATTTATGCTACAAAATATTCTTGGATAATCATTTCAATTATTTTAATAATTGGAGCGCTTATTAGACATTTTTTCAATATTAAACATACTGGAGCCAAACCACCTTATTGGGTATGTGTTCCAATAATTATTCTAGGATCAATAATTTTTTATATTTCAGACTTGGGTAAACCAAAACTAAATAACGTAAAAAACACAGCTACTTTGATCGAACTAATCCCAGAAAAAACTTTGGTAAGTGCTCAAGAGATAATTGTATCTAAATGTTCAATGTGTCATGCAAAAGAGCCTTTATGGGAAAACATGAAAAATGCTCCAAAATTAGTCAATTTAGAAACACCTACAGATATAATAAACAATATTGATAATATATATAAACAGTCTGTGCTATCATATGCTATGCCACCCGGGAATATTTCTTTTCTTGAAGAAAATGAAAGAAGTTTAATTAATCAGCTTTATATGAGTGTTCATAATCTGAAAAATAAATAGTCATTGGAGTATAGTTCATGAAAAACTTTGACATAATTTTTAAAAATGGAAAAACAGTAACTGAAAATGGTGTACAAGACTGCGACATTGCCGTTGCTGACGGAAAAATTCGTGAAATAGGCGAGATTAATGCTGACGCAAAAATTGTAGAGGATGTCTATAACTTATTAGTTCTGCCTGGGGGTATAGATGCCCATGTCCACATAGATCAACCATCTGGACCAGACGTTGAAATGGCTGACAACTTTCAAAGCGCTACAAAATCTGCCGCGGCTGGAGGTAATACCACAGTTTTACCTTTTGCTATGCAAGAAAAAGGACAATCCCTCAGAGAATGTGTAGAAAGTTATCATAAAAAGGCTAATGGCAATTTGTATGTAGATACTTCATTTCACTTAATTATAAGTGACCCCTCACCACAAGTTTTAGGACAAGAACTCCCTGCACTAGCTAGAGATGGTTATACCTCTTTCAAAGTATTTATGACATATGACGATCTGGTTTTAAATGATGAAGAACTCTTGAAAGTTTTCGAAGTTGCTAAAAATGAGAAAACGTTAGTTATGGTCCATGCTGAAGGATATGATGCTATTAGATTTTTAACAAAAAAATTAGAAGATGAAGGAAAATTAGCCCCTTATTATCATGGTTTGTCTAGGCCTCAGATCGTGGAAAGAGAAGCAACGCACAGAGCCATAAGTCATGCCCAAATAGTTGATATTCCAATTGTAATTGTTCATGTTTCGGGAGAGGAGGCACTATCTCAAATTAAATGGGCAAAAGATAAAGGAATTAAAATTTTTTCTGAAACTTGCCCTCAGTATATTTGTTTAACTGAAGATGATATGAAGGGATTAAATATGGATTTTGAGGGAGCAAAATACGTATGCTCACCTCCGCCAAGAGATTTGGAAAGTCAACAGGCTATTTGGGATGGATTAATCGATGGAACTTTTGATATCTTTTCATCAGATCATTGCCCATTCCGTTTTAAAGATAGTAAGGGTAAAGACAGACCTGGAGCAAGAACATCATTTAAATGGGTCCCAAATGGTATCCCAGGAGTGGAAACAAGATTGCCAATTTTGTTTTCTGAAGGAGTAAGCAAAAATAGAATTAGCTTGGAAAGGTTTGTAGAGCTAACTTCTACTAATCCTGCCAAAATGTATGGACTTTATCCTCAAAAAGGATCAATTAAAGTTGGATCTGATGCTGATGTAACAATTTGGGATCCTAATAAAAAAAATAAAATTCAACAAATTAATCTAAGCCATGGCTCTGATTATACGCCTTATGAAGGTTTAGATATTATTGGATGGCCAATACAAACTTGGTTAAGAGGTAATAAAATTTACGATCATAATGAATTCATAGTTAACAAAAATTTAGGAAAATATATTTCTAGAGATTTTTGTATGCTTTGAATAAATAGGAAAAAAATGAGCACTAACAATATAAATCAAAATATAACTAATCTAGCTTCTCCAAAAATTGGTACAAAAATAATTGAAGTTTCTGATGATTTTTTCGGTGAAGCTTCCCGTATGTTAGATGACAAAGAGCCAGTCTTCATTGAAGATAAGTATGATGAGCATGGAAAGTGGATGGATGGATGGGAGAGTAAAAGAAGAAGAGATGGTGGCAATGATTGGGCTATAATAGAATTAGGATCTCCAGGAATTATTACTGAGATAGATATTGATACAAGTTTTTTTACCGGAAATTTTCCTCCTTTTGCTTCAATTGAAGGTCTATATAGTGATCAAAAACCTAGCAAAGACTCAGACTGGATTGAAATACTCTCTAAAACATCTTTAAAAGGTGATTCCGGTAATAAATTTAAAATTGAATCAAAAACAAAAGTTAATTACATAAAATTACAAATTTTTCCTGACGGAGGAGTTGCAAGATTAAGATTATTTGGTGAAGTAAAACTTAATTGGGAGAATTATGATAATAAAAATGATCTAATTGAATTATCATCTTTGAAATTAGGTGGTTCTATTGTTGCTTATAATAATGCTCATTATGGTGACGTATCTGCTCTTCTATCTTATGGAAGAGGAAAAACTATGGGTGATGGATGGGAAACTAGAAGGAGAAGAGAACCTGGTAATGACTGGATTATAATTAAATTAGCAACTAAGGGTCTTATAAAAAAAATTGAAATAGATACTGCTCATTTTAAAGGAAATTATCCAGATCAAGCATCAGTGCAAATCTCAAACTTTGACAAAAACAAAGGTTTAGAAGAAGTGATTAATGACTCACATAACTGGAAATACATCTTGGATAAATCAAAACTTCAAGCAGACAATATACATAATTACGATGTTAATGATACGTCAATTAGAGGTGTAACTCATGTCAGATTAAATATTTATCCTGACGGAGGAGTATCAAGATTAAGAATTTTTGGTTTAAAATTATAAAATGAATAATATTCCAATTGAAAAATTAGATTCTAATATTTTTTCTAGATTTGGTAATGTTTTAGAAAAGAAAAATGCATCAGAATTGCGTTCTATCAATCAAGGAACTACTACTAGATATCATAACATTTCAAATTTAGATTTAGATAGTAAAGATGGAAATTCAGGTATTTCTATCTTTTCTGGTTTACCAAGAGAACTTCCTATAGAAATAAAGATTATGGAAAAACATCCTGTTGCCTCACAAAGTTTTCTTCCAATTCAAGATTATGATTGGTTAATAGTTGTTAGTGAGGAAAAAAATGAATTACCAAATTTAGATACTTTAAGATGTTTCCATGTTAAAGGGGATACTGGTGTTACATACAATAAAAATGTTTGGCACCACCCTCTTTTAGTTAAAAAGAAACAAGATTTTTGGGTGATTGATAGAATAAATGATAAAGAAGATACTTCTATTAATTTAAAAGAATATAATTTCACAGATAATGAGACTAGATACATAACTTTATAAATCCAGCAATCTTTTTGACGCAACCTTATGTTTTTCTAAAGATAAATTAAGATCAAAATTATTTAAATGACCATTTTGAGATATTACCTCTCCATTGCAAATAGTGTAAGCAGTTTCAGCAGGGGTGCATAATACTATAGCTGCCAAAGGGTCACTCCAAGCTCCAGACATAGCAATTTTATTCAAATCATATATTGCAAAATCTGCAGCTTTACCAATAGAAATCTGACCAATATCATTTCTATTTAATACTTCTGCACCACCCCTTGTTGCAGTAAATAATGCTTCTCTTGGTGAAAATTTATTAGCACCTAAGTTTACTCTCTGTAACAACATTGCTTGGCGAGCTTCATTTAAAAGATATCCACTATCATTTGAACTTGAACCGTCTACACCTAACCCTACTTTCACACCTTTATCTATCCACGTTCTCAAAGGAGCTATCCCACTTGCTAACCTCATGTTTGAACAAGGACAATGAGCAATACCAGTACCTGTTCTAGAAAATAATTCAATTTCATCTTCATTTAATTTTACACAATGAGCATGCCAAACATCATCTCCAACCCACCCTAAGTCTTCAATATACTCACCTGGGGTCATACCAAAATTTTGTTTGGTATAAACAATATCTTCGTTATTTTCTGCTAAATGAGTATGCATACTAACTGAGTAATTTCTAGCTAACTTAGCAGTTTCCTTCATCAAATCTTGACTAACGCTAAATGGAGAACATGGTGCTAAAGCAATTTTTAACATTGAAAATTTAGAAGAATCATGAAAATTTTCAATAACCCTTTGACAATCTTTTATAATTGAGTTTTCGTTTTCAGTAAGTGTGTCTGGCGGAAGTCCTCCCTTACTAACACCTATGCTCATTGAGCCTCTAGTGGCGTGAAATCTACAACCAACCTCACTTGCTGCTTCAATCTGATTTTCAAGCTTTGATCCATTTGGAAAGAGGTATAGATGATCACTAGAAGTAGTACACCCACTTATAACCATTTCAGATAATCCAATTAAAGTTGAAATATAAATATCAGAGGGTAATATTTTACTCCAAATTGGATATAAATTTGTAAGCCATCCAAATAATGACTCATTTTGGGAGCCAGGATAACAGCGTGTCAAATTTTGAAATAAATGATGATGAGTATTTACCAAACCAGGTATAACAACCATTTCATGTGCATCAATTATTAATCCAGGGTCATAATTAAAATTTTCAAGATCCCCGATGTCAATAATTTTGCCATTTTCACAATAAATAGATTTGTTAGATATTTCTTTTCTTTCATCATCCATTGTTGCAATTATTTGAGCATTTTTAATTAATAAATTTGCTATTTTCATACTAAAGCTCGAAAATTTTTTGTGTTGTAATGTAACAATATTTATCAAACTTTTAAATGTATAATTATAGTAGAGATGAAGAGTAAAATTTTCACGAATTCCAAAAGAAGCAGTTGTTAGAGAAGATGTTGTTGATAACTAAACTTTTAAAACTTTCAAAATTTCAGATGGAGTAGCTGGAGAATTAAGAAGCTCAGGTCTTGAATTTGTTGAAGAAGCCCTGATTGCTTCTTTCAGCGCTAGAAAATGAGAGATTGCAAGTAGTAGAGGCGGCTCACCAACAGCTTTTGATCTAAAGATGGTTTTTTCTTCATTATCTGCTTTTTCTAGTAATTTTACATTGAAGATTTGAGGAATATCTCTACTCCCAGGTAATTTATATGTAGACGGCCCAGTTGTAAGTAATTTTCCTTCTTTTGAAAAACATAATTCTTCACATGTCAACCACCCCAAACCTTGAATAAAACCTCCTTCAATTTGACCGATATCAATATTTTCATTAAGAGAATTTCCACAATCTTGAACAATATCAGCTCTTAGAATTCTACTCTCTCCAGTATTTATATCTAATAAGGCCTCAGAAATTGCAGCTCCCCATGTAAAATAAAAATAAGGATGACCCCTCAACTTACCTTGATCCCATGAAATTTTGGGAGTTTTATAGTAACCTGTAGAAGATAAAGAAATTCGATTTTCCCAACAGGAAAAGGCTAACTCAGAAAAAGACAAACTTATGTTACCACAAATAATTCTACCTTCACCAAGAACAATATCTTTTTTATTTTTTTTAAATAATTTTGCAGCATGGTCGATCATTCTGTTTTTTATAACATTTGATGCGTTCCATGCAGCCATTCCATTTAAATCTGAACCAGAAGAAGCTGCTGTAGCTGAGGTGTTTGGTACTTCTGCAGTATTTGTTGAAGTAATGTGAATTTGTTCAAGAGGAACCTTAAAACATTCAGCAACTACTTGGGCAACTTTAATGAATAACCCTTGGCCCATCTCAGTCCCACCGTGATTTAATCTAATTGATCCATCAGAGTATACATGGACTAACGCTCCTCCTTGATTTAATGATGGTTTATTAAATGAAATACCAAATTTTGCAGGCATTAAGGCTATACCTTTTCTGAAGGGTAAATTATTATTTTTTTGATTTAAGTTAAATTCTTTAATATTTCTTATTCTGTTCTTATAGTCACTTATCTTGTATATTTCTTTTAAAACCCTTTCAATTCTTGGATTTTTAACAATTTGACCATATGGTGTTTTAAGACCATTTAATCTTGAATAATAATTGATTTTACGAATTTCATCTATTGGCTTTTGTAAATATTGACTTACTGAATAAAGTATATTTTCAATAGTCAACATTCCTTGTGGACCGCCAAAACCTCTAAAGGCTGTATTTGAAACTGTATTGGTTTTACACACATACCCAATAGCTTTTAGTGATTTTATAAAGTAGCAATTATCAAGATGAGTTAAAGCTCTTGTCATTACAGGCCCCGAAAGGTCTAAAACATTACCACCATTACTTAAAAGTTTTATATCCAAAGCCAGAACCTTGCCAGTAACTGTAAATCCTACGGTGTAATATATTTTAAAGTCATGTCTTTTTCCTGAAGCTGTCATATCAATATGTCTGTTAAGACGTATCTTTACAGGTTTTTGTGTTAAATAGGCTCCCAAAGCAGACATTGCTGCAAAAATAGTTGCTTGGCTTTCTTTTCCGCCGAATCCACCTCCTAACCTTCTAACTTTACTATCAATTTTAGCTGATGGAATATTTAACACCTTTCCAACACCGTGTTGAACCTCAGTAGGATGCTGGGTACTTGACCAAACAACGTATTCGTCATTTTCTCCAGGAAAAGTTATGGCAACATGAGTTTCTAAATAAAAGTGATCTTGTCCACCAATTTCAAAATCACCAGATAAAGTATAATTTGATTTAGACATATCTTTTTTTATGTTGCCTTTTTCTAAAATCATTGGATCTTCTAAAAAAGATTTTTGTTCATAAGCGTCATCTAAATTAAGAATAGGTTTAATTGTAAACTCCAGTTCAATTTCAACTAAGCTGCTGGCATAAATGGCTTCTTGATGTGTTTTTGCCAAAACAATCGCGACTGGTTGGCCTAAATATGAAAAAAAATCTTCTGCTAGAATAGGCTCACCATTTTTGATAGGACCAATCTCATTATCGCCAGGGATGTCTTTTGCTGTTATTATTTTTGTGAAAAATGGTAGATCTTTTAGTTTATCAGAATTAATTTTTTTTATTTTTCCACATGCAACTTTTGATAGAACGGGAGCCCCATGCAATAAATTTTCTTGCTCAGGCATATCGTCTATATAAATAGCCTGACCAGTGGAGTGCCTTAAAGAAGAATCGTGAATTGGAATTTTATTTAAATTATTCATTCTTAAACTTCCATTATTGATAAACTTTCTTTATCTTGCCTTAAACAAATTTGTAATCTTCTAAACAGTCCCTTCATTGCCTCTAATCTATAATGGCTTGAACCCCTTAAATCTGAGATTGGTTGGATAAATTTATCTAAATTTTCAGTTGCAAAATCTATTGCATCATCTAATTTTTTTTCAAGCATTGATTTACATAATTTGTCAAGTCTCTTTGGTGTTACTGCCACGCCTCCTGCAGCCATTTGTATTTCTTTTATTATATTCTTTTGAGTTTGTATATTTATGGCAAGAGAAATAGTTGATATATCCTGATCATATCGTTTAGAAAGCTTCCAGGAAAAAATTTTATTTTTTTTGTTTGGATAAGGTATTTCAATAGATAAAATTATCTCATCCTTTTTCAAAATATTTTTTCGGTAACCCTTAAAAAAGTTTTTTATGTTTGTTTTTTTAATACCATTCTTTCCAAACACATTTATATCAGAATTTAAAACCATTAATAATGGGGCTAAATCTCCAATTGGACTTGACGTGCATAAATTTCCTCCAATTGTTCCTTGATTTCTAATTTGTGGTGATCCAAACCTTTGAAGAATCTCAATTAATTCAGGCATTTTTGATCGAACTGAATCAAGAAAATTTTCAATTGTGACCGCTCCTCCAAGAACCATTTTTTCCTTAAATTTTTTGATGAAGTTCAATTCTTTAATGGAACTTAAACATATAATATTATTTTCTTTTTCGTTTATGATAGGTCTTTGAAGATTTAAATCTGTACCACCTGCAATAAATTGAAAACTCTTTACTTTTAAATAATCTTTGAGCTCTTTTAAATTATTTGGCTTTAAATAAGTAATGTTTCCGAAACGAACTTTTTTTTCTTTATTAATAATTTCAACTTTTTTTAATTTTGTTTTTCTATCTGATACAGATTTAATTGCCTTTATTATTGGAGAGTAACCCGTGCATCTACATAAATTTCCTGAAATTGCATCATTTATTGTATCATTATTAACTACTTTACCAGAATTTATTAAACTTACACCTGATATAATGAAACCTGGCGTACAATATCCACATTGAGAAGCATACTCATTTGAAAAAGCCATTTGCAATGGATGAGGATTTTTATCACAACCTAAACCTTCTATGGTTGTAATGTTACTACCTATTACTTGGCCTAATCTTACTAAGCACGAGTTTATGGGTTTTGAATCCTCTTTATTTTTTTTATTTATTATAACTGAACATGCCCCACAATCTCCTTCAGCACAACCTTCTTTTGTTCCAGTTATTTTATGATAATTTCTCAACCAATCTAATAGAGTAATATCATGATAGACATTTGTAACCTCTACTTTTTTATTATTTATATAGATAATATTTTTTGAATCAGTCAAAGACCATTACCTCAGATGAATTGATTATTTTAAGATTATAACTTCTAATTTTTAAAAAAATCAATAAAGATAAATAAGATTAAACCAATGAATTTTCTTTTGTTATATCCCAACTTATAAAAATTTCATCGTTAATATCAAATTTATTTTTTAAAAAAATCTCATCACCTATGGATACACTTAATCGTCCAAAATCTTTAGTTAAACCTGTAACTTTGACAATTTGACCTTGATATTCAATTTCACTCACAGTCATTGAATATGAATCTTTTGATTTTATATTATTGATTATTCGTATGTGGTCCATTCTGATTGAATAAGATTTGTTATTTTTTGAAATTACGTTATGTCCTCCAACAAAATTTGCAATAAACTCGTTTTTGGGCTTATTAAAAATTTCATAAGGGTCACCAACTTGTTCAATTTTTCCATTATTCATTACAACAATCATGTCAGCTAAAGCCATTGCTTCATCTTGAGAATGAGTAACATGAATGAATGATATACCCAGCTTTTTTTGTAATGTTTTTAATTCACTTCTCATTTTTATTCTTAAAAAAGGGTCTAAAGCAGACAAAGGTTCATCTAGAAGTAATATAGAAGGATTTGTAATCAAGGCTCTCGCTAAAGCTACTCTTTGTTGTTGTCCCCCCGATAGCTGGTTCGGATATCTATTAGAATAATCTTCCATTTGAACTAATTTCAGAATTTCTAGAGATTTGTCATATCTTTCTTTTTTTTTAATGCCACGCATCTTTAATGCAAAGGCAACATTGTCTTGACAAGATAAATGTGGAAAAAGAGCATAATTTTGAAACATCATTGCAGTCCCACGTTTTGCTGGGGGTAAATCATTTATGATACTTGAACCTAAAAGAATGTCACCTCCTGATATGTCTTCATGTCCAGCAATCATTCTAAGAGTTGAGGTTTTACCACAACCAGAAGGACCCAGAAAACAACAATATGTTCCTGCTGGTATTTTTAAATTTATACTGTCAACGGCTATGGTTTCACCATATTTTTTTGTGAGAATCGCAAATTCTAAATTTTCTGGGTTATTCAATTTTTTTGCCTATTTTTTACTTCAATCTAAATTCTTAAAATAAAATTGATCAGACTTTAATCAATTTTTAAAAAAAACAATTGGATGCATAAATAATATGCAACATATATTTCCAATTTATTAAATTTTTATTACAAATACACAAAGTTTACAACTTTAACATTAACAAATTGGAGGTTAATATGAAGAAAAGTTTAACAAGACGTAATATGCTCAAGACCTCGACTGCAGCAATTGGTGCGGTCGCCGGTGCAGGGCTGCTCAAAGGTTTTCCAGCAATACATGCTGCTGACGCCCCGGTCATTAGGTATCTAGGAACAGCTGTAAATATGGGTGATGCAGTTCAAAAAAAATTATTTGATGATACTGGAATTAAAGTTAAATTTATTGTTAAAACAACTGATGAAGTTGTAAAGACAATTTTTACACAACCAAATAGTTTCGATATTGTTGATTCTGAATATTTTAGTATGCCTAAGTTGGTACCTTCCGGAAATTTATTAGGCATGGATACCAAAAGAATTAAAGAATGGGACAACGTAACTACTGCTTTTACCAAAGGTGAAGTTGCAGGAAAGAAAATTGGAGATCAAGGAACAGCACCAAAAAAGGTTATGTACCTAAAAGGTGCCAAATCAAAAGAATTCGCCTCAGAGCCAACTCAATATGTAACATTAATCCCTACTGTTTATAACGCTGATACTTTGGGTATAAGACCTGATTTGATTAAAAGGCCAATTAGTAGTTGGGCCGAACTGTTAAACCCAGAATTTAAAGGAAAAGCTTCAATCTTGAATATACCATCAATTGGTATAATGGATGCTGCCATGGTAGTAGAAGCTATGGGTGAGTATAAGTATCCTGATAAAGGAAACATGACTAAAGAAGAAATTGATTTAACAATGAAAATTTTCACAGAAGCAAAGAAAGCAGGTCAATTTAGAGCTTTCTGGAGTGATTTTAACGAAAGTGTGAATTTAATGGCCTCTGGTGAAGTGGTAATACAATCAATGTGGTCACCAGCAATTACTGCAGTTAGAACAAAAGGTATTCCTTGTGTCTATCAACCCCTTAAAGAGGGTTACAGAGCATGGGCAGCAGGTTTTGGATTACCTTCTACTACAAAAGGAAGACAAGCTGATATTTGCTACGAATTTATAAATTGGTATTTATCTGGTTGGGTTGGTGCTTATTTAAATCGTCAAGGTTACTATTCAGCTGTTATTCCAACTGCAAAGAAGTATATGGAAGCTTATGAATGGGATTATTGGATGATGGGTAAACCTGCAACGGCTGACATTATGAGTCCAGAAGGTAAAAAATTAGCTTCTAAAGGTGAAGTAAGAGATGGCGGATCTTACGAAGCAAGAATGGGCGGTGTCGCGTGCTGGAATGCTACCATGGACGAAAATAAATACATGGTTAGAAAATGGAATGAGATGATCGCATCATAAAAAAATATTCAAAAATAGGGTAACTAATGTTACCCTATTTTTTTATAATTGATTAAATATAAGTATGATGAAATTCTTAAAGCTAAAGCCCACTGTTGGTTTACTATCAATACCTTATAGTTTAATATTTATATTTTTCTTCTTCTTCCCTCTAACATTAACCTTCATTATAAGTTTTTGGGATTATAATGAATACTCAATAATACCTGATTTTATTTTTGAAAATTATGCATATATCTTTAAAGATTGCTTAAACTTTGAAAAAGATATTTGTGTTACTTTTAAAACATATTTATCAACCTTTATATTTTGTTTTATTACTTGGTTTTTCACATTAATTATTGGTTTTTTTGTCGCTTATTTTCTTGCTTTTTACGTAAATTCAATTACTTGGCAGATTGTATTGTTTTTACTTTGTACAATTCCGTTTTGGACCTCAAATGTCATTAGAATGATTTCATGGATACCTCTTTTGGGTAGGAACGGACTTGTAAATGATTTCTTACTTTCAACTGGTTTAGCTGATGCACCACAAGAGTGGCTTTTATATTCTGGCTTTTCAATTGTTTTAGCATTTGTACATTTATATACACTATTTATGATAGTCCCAATTTTTAATTCTATGATGAGAATTGATAAATCAATTATTGAAGCAGCATATGACAATGGCGCGAATGGGCTACAAATATTATGGAATGTCATTATACCATTATGTAAACCTGGAATTGTAATTGGATCTATTTTTGTCATTACAGTTGTTATGGGTGATTTCATTACAATAGGTATAATGGGTGGACAACAAATTCCATCTATCGGTAAAATAATTTACGTAGAAATGAGTTATCTTCAATTACCTGCTGCTGCAGCAAATGCAGTAATTTTACTAGCATTAACACTTTTGATTATATGGATAATGACCAAAATGATTGACATTCGAAAAGAGCTTTAAAATGTTGAATAAAAAAAATAAAACTTATTATGTTTGTGTTTTCTTTTTTTGTTTATTTGTTTTATTTCTATATGGTCCAACATTCACAATTGTTCTTTTAAGTTTTCAGGGACCTGATGGAGGTTTAACCTTCCCTCTTAATGGAGTTTCAACATATTGGTTCGAAGAGTTATGGCGAGGCGGTTCTGTTGTAGATATCGGTTCAGCATTTAAGAGATCAATAATCTTAGGTGTAATTGTCATGGTCTTAACAGTTCTTTTATCTGTTAGTGCAGGGCTGGCATTTAGGAAAAAATTTTGGGGATCTGATACTCTTTTTTTTGCAACAGTAGCAAGTTTAATTGTACCATCAATCGTATTATCGCTTGGAGTAGCTCTTCAATTTAGATTGCTTGATGATTTTACCAAATGGCTTGGTTCAACTTTTGATATAAATTATATCAATGAATTTTTTCAAACTACTTTAGGAATGTTTACGAGTGGATTAGGTGCACAATTGACATGGACGCTTCCTTTTGGATTACTAATTATGTTTGCAGTTTTTAATAGATTTGACAAATCATATGAAGAAGCAGCAAGAGACCTTGGCGCAACTCCTTGGAAAACTTTTAAAGAGGTTGTTTTTCCACTTATAGCTCCTAGTATAATTGGTATTGCGTTGTTTGGATTTACTTTATCATATGATGAACTAGCGAGATCATCTCAAGTTATGGGTGCTGGAAACACACTTCCATTAGAGCTAAAAGGTCTAACCACAACAGTTACAACGCCTGTAATATATGCATTAGGTACTGTAACTACTTTTGTCTCATTTAGCGTAATTGGAATTTCCATAGCTTGTTATATTTGGCTTAAGAGAAAAAGAGGATAATTATTTTGAAAAGAAAAATTTGTATAATTAATCCTAATACTACTAAAGCAATGACGCAAAAAATAGATTTAACTGCAAAGAAGTTTGCTAGCACAGATACTGAGATCGTTTCCGTTGAACCAAACGTTGGTCCTGAAAGTATTGAGGGATTTTATGATGAAGCCTTTTGTATACCTGGTTTGGTAGAAGAAATACAAAAACATAGTGATGCTGATTCATATATTATTGCTTGTTTTGATGACACAGGTTTAGAAGTAATTAGATCAATTACAGAAAAACCAGTGATAGGAATAGGAGAAGCCGCATATCATATTGGAACTATGGTAGCAGGTAATTTCACAGTGATAACAACATTATCTAGATCTATAAGACCACTGACTCATAATTTAAAAAAATATGGTCTTTTTGAAAATTGTGTCAAAGTTACAGCTATTGAAGTTCCAGTTTTAGATTTAGAAAATATTTCTAAAGAAAACTTAGACAAATTAAATAAAGGAATTCAAGATACCAAAAAAAATGATAATGCAGAGGCAATAATTTTAGGATGCGCTGGCATGGCTGACTTAGCTAAAAACTTAGAAACAAAACATAAATTACCTGTTATCGAGGGTGTTTCTTCAGCTGTAGTGTTAGCTGAAAGTTTAGTTAATTTAAAAATTAAAACAAGTAAGGTTGGATCTTATGCATTACCAAGAAATAAAGAATATATGGGTTATTTGAAGAAATTCAAACCTAAGAGAAAGATATAATGAAAGTAGAAGTTATAAATCACCCTCTTATTAATCTTTACATGACAATATTAAGGTCAAAAGATACACAAAGTACTAAGTTTAGATCTTTAGCACGAAAAATATCTTCTCTTATGGCTTTTGAAATTTTTAAGGATTTGAGAGTTTTACCAAAAACTATTGAAACCCCTCTAGAAAAATATAATGGTGTAAAATTAAATGATCCAAAACCTTGTGTAATATCAATTTTGAGGGCTGGATTAATAATGAGCGAAGGTATTACAGATATATTTGACGTGGTATCAATTGGTCATATAGGCATGTATAGGGACGAACAAACACTTAAACCAATAAATTATGTAAGAAAACTTCCTTCGGATTTGAAAAATAGACAATGTTATTTATGTGATCCAATGCTTGCAACTGGTGGAAGCGCAGTATCTGCTATTAAAACACTCAAAGATCACTTTGCCACAGATATTAAATTAATTTGTCTTCTAGCATCTGATCCAGGTATTAAAAGGGTTCAGGATAGCTTTCCAGAAGTTGAGATAATATGCGCTCAAAAAGATAACAAACTTAACGAAAATGGTTTTATCTTACCTGGGCTTGGAGATGCTGGAGATAGAATCTTTGAAACTTGAAAAAATTATTTTATAGCTTTTTCAAATCTATCTAATTCTGGGACATTTAACTTTTCTGCAGTGCTTTTAATGTTTTCCCATACTAATGGTGCTACAGGAAGACCATTTTTAAACCTATCTTTGCTTGTACTAATTTCTTTATCACCTGGAATTAATACTTGTTCTACATTTTTAGCAGGTGGTGAGGATCTCACAAAGTCTGAATAAAGTTTTACTTCATTCTTAAAGTAGTTTAAGTCAACAAAATTCTTAATAGATATGTATACTGACAACATTCCATTTTGAATATTCTCTTTATCTTTATCAACACCTCCATTAACACCTGAACCAGTTAGAGCTCCTCCTAAAATTTCCATCATAAAATTAATTCCTGATCCTTTATGTAAACCAAAAGCAGTAATTGCACCTGTTCCTTTATTTGGGTCTGGCACCTCACTGTCAGATATCTTTCCATACATTACTTCTGGATTTACTGTTAAATTTCCTAAACTGTCAATCAATGCTCCATGTGGTAGTTTCTTACCACCTTTTTGAGCCACCATGACTTTTCCTTCTGCAACAGTTGAGGTTGCCATATCCAAAATTATATGATTTTTATTTTCACCAGGAACTCCAATTGCCAAAGGAGAAGTGCTGCCTCTGCGATCACTGCCGCCAAATGGAGCAACTAATAGACTTCCTCTTACATTTACAAAATGAAAAGAAACTAAACCAACATCTGCTGCCCTTTCAGCCCAATCTCCTATTCTTCCCAAATGACCTGAATTTCTTAAGCCAACAACAGAACAACCATGTTTTTTAGCTCTTTCTATACCTTCATCAACTGCGCATTCACCAGCTATTTGTCCAAATCCTTGTTTTGCATCCAAACACGCCATGGCACCAGCATCTACAACAAGTTCCGGTTTCATGTTTGGATACAGCCAGCCTCTTTCCATCCATTCTACATATCTTGGAACTCTAGCAATCCCATGACTATCATGTCCTTTTAGATTAGATCCACATAATCTTTCAGCAATAGTCTTAGCTTCATAGTGGTTACAAGATTTAGCTTGAAAAATTTCTGTAATTAGTTCAATTGCATAGTTTACATCTATTCGAATTTCAGCACTATTACTTTTTTCTGACAATTATATCCCCTTTTACAATGCAATTTATTTATCACTTTTTTATATCACTAACATATGAATTGATCTATGTAATTTTCTCTCTCAGTAAAAACTAATATACATGGTATGTTTTATGCTCATATTTATTTAAGCAAACACATGCACATAACTGAAAACCTTACCCATAGATTAGCTATATAAAATAACTAGATTTTTTAACTAATTGTTAAAATTGAAATTTATTTATATAAAAAATTAAAGTAGTGTTAATTTTTAAATTTTCTGTATGGAGATAAAATTGATTAAAGGTTTAATCGCACCAATCTTAACACCTTTTGACAACGAACTAAAACTAGATCAAAAAATGTATAATGACCTCGCCAAAGATCTTATGGAAAATGGTTGTTCAGGACTTGCCCCTTTTGGAACTACTGGAGAAGCGTTATCAGTTGGCAACAAAGAAAGAATGTTGGCTATTGAAGGTTTGGTTAAGTCTGGGATTGACCCAAAATCCTTAATCCCAGGAACAGGTTTATGCAATTTACCAGATACTATTGAAATCACTAAGCATGCAATTGATTTGGGATGCCTAGGTGCAATGACATTACCCCCATTTTATTTTAAAGGAATGAGTGACGAAGGACTATATGAATATTTTGAAAAACTAATTGATGGTGTCAATGACCATAGACTTAATATATATTTATATCATATTCCACAGGTAAGTGGTGTTGGTCTATCCATAGAACTTGTTAAAAAATTGAAAGAAGCTTACCCAGAATTCATAATAGGGATTAAAGATAGTTCCGGCGTTTGGGAAAACACAGAGGCCCTCCTAAACATAAAAAACTTAGTAGTTTATCCTGGTGCAGAACTTCCTGTAATTGAAGCCATTAAATTAGGTGCTCCTGGTTGTATTTCAGCAACTGCTAACTTGAATAGTAAAGATATCTCAAAGGTAATAGATCTTTGTCACTCAGAAAAATGGAACGAGGCTGAAGAACTTCAGAAAAAGGTTAAATCAGTAAGATTATTATTTCAAGACTATGCACCAATACCTGCTCAAAAATCTTTATTAGCCTTACAAACAAAAAACTCTTTATGGAACAATTTAAGACCCCCATTCAAACCTATATCTGAAAACAAAACAACTGAGTTAGCAAACAAACTAATAGATAGTTATGGCTTTGAATTTTAGGGATCAAAATGAAAATCAAGGATTTAAAGACACCCCTTCAGGGAAGTTGTCATTGCGGTGTGATAAAATTTATAATTGACACAAGTTTAAGAGATCTTCGTAGGTGTAATTGTTCAATTTGTTCTAGAAAAGGATTTGTAATGGGCTCAGCACCTATTGAACTCCTTACAATTGTATCTGGAAAAAAATTTCTATCAACTTACAAATGGAATACCAATATAGCTGAACATTATTTCTGTAAAATCTGTGGAATAAATACACACCACAAAAGAAGATCCAATCCTAACGAATATGGATTTAATATAGCTTGCATTAAAGGTTTTGAGATGTCTTGGATTGAAAACGCTCCATATGTAGATAATACAAAAATGAGCTTGGTAGACATAAACAAGTCTAAAATTAAAAAATAAAATTAAAGATTTTGTTTAATAATTTTATGTAGAATTCCAGCAAAAATTATTACCATAAACACTCTTAACATATGATGTGGACTTATAAATGACATATCAGCTCCTACAGAAAGAGCTAAAATATTCATTTCTGATTGACCACCAGGTGAGAATGCTAGTAAAATTGACAAAGGATCATATCCAATATTTACTAATATAAAGTAAATAATCACCAAAGGAATAATAGTTATTAAAGTTGTTATAAGTCCAGCTAGCACAGGCCCTGACATTTCCTTTAAAGTAATATTTTTAAACAGACATCCAAGAGCTGAACCTAATAAAATTTGAACAGCAATAACAATTATATACATTGGCATTGCCTCTACAATTTCGAAGATGTGGATAATTGCTGAAAAAATCATTGGACCAATTATTGTTGGACCTGGGATTTTTAACTTAACTGCCAAATACCATCCTAAGTAAGATATGATAAAAACAAATGGAAGTTGTTGCCAATTATAAAATAAATCAGGATTTGGTAACATATCAACTCTTAGCTTAGGAACAAACATAATTAGTAAAGAGGCTAAAAAAACAACAACAACAATTCTTGTTGCATGTATTAATACTAAAGTTCTTGGGTTTGATCCAATCTCTTTACCAAGAATAACCATTTCATTTAAACCACCTGGGAAAGATCCATAAATTGAAGTTAATCTGTCCATTTTCATGATTTTGTTTAAATAAAAATAAGTTGTAGAACCCATCAAAATTACAAAAAATGGAACAAATAATAATGAAATCCCAATTTCATCAACTCTGTCAATTATCTCTGGTCCAAAATTAGCTCCAATTGTACAACCTAGTAGCGCCCTACAAACTGGTCTTGGTTTTTTTCCAATAATTACTCCTTTACCAATTGCCGCAAAAAATCCACAACCTATCAGCGGACCCAACATCCATGGTAAAGGAAGGGCTATATAGTACGCTAAAAAGCCACTAGATATTGCTAACAACAAACTACAAGTATATCGCCATCTCTCAGGCCACCACCCAAAGAAAAAATTAACTAATTTTGGTTTGTTAGTGATCATTTATATTTTGTGGAATATAAATTTTTCCATCCATAATTTTTCTTGATGTTCTATAGATACCGCATGAAATTATAAAGTCATTTTTATTGTCTGCAATTGACAAGCATGTTTCGACAAAACAATCAATTGAACCTAGAGGATGCTCTACTGTTACTTTATTTTCTTGCTTAACTTCAATTTGAGAAATTTGAGAAGCAATTGTATTAGAAATAAGACAAGCAGAGGCAATACAATTAGTACCTGTAGCAGCGTGTGTTTCATGACAGGTATTAGGAGTAAAATATCTAGACGTAATAGTCCCACCATTTAGTGGTTTTGATAGAAGCGCAAATTTTGGTATTACCTTTCCACTCACATCCCCTAATCCCATTTGAGCACCCGCAATAACTCTGATCTCTTCTATCTTTTTAAGTAATTCCAGATTTTTATTTAGTTCATTACTTGTTTCATTACCACTTATCCCAAAGTCATCAGCTTTGGCCATTACTATAGGCATTGAAATATCAAGACATGTAACCTCTATACCTTTAACTGTTATATTAGGTTTTCCAGTAGGCAACATCTTTCCCGTGGCTCCACCAACTAAATTCTTAAATTTTAGTAATATTGGAGCACCTTTACCGGGAACTCCATCAATTTCACAGTCACCCATATATTTTATTTTTTTATTGGGTGTTGGAACCACAGCTTCAATTATAGAACCTGTATTTACAGATCTTATAATTATTTTAGTTTCACCTTCTTTAGCATCAATAAATCCATTTTCAATTGAGAAAGGACCAACTGCAGATAACATATTACCGCAGGTAGGCCCGTAATCTACTTTTGCTTTGTCTATAATAACTTGCGCAAACAAGTAATCTATATCTACATTCTGTTGTGTGCTTTTTGAAATTATACAAACTTTGCTTGTTACAGACGTTGCCCCACCCATTCCATTTATTTGTCTAAGATCAGGTGACCCCATTGCTGCAAGCAAATATTTGTCTAACTTTGACTGATCTTTGGGCAAATAATGTTTATTAAATAGTAACCCTTTTGAGGTTCCACCTCTCATATAAACTGTTGGTATAGATATTTGATCAGACATGTATTTTAAATAATTTTATTTAATATTTTTATCAAATTTTCTGTGAGTTTACTAGTAGAAGCTTTACCACCAAGATCTCTTGTAAAGTTTTCTTTGTCTTTAAGTAATTCTAATACTGAGTTGTTAATTAAATTGGAAGCTAAAATTAATTTATCTATTTTCCTATTTTTTCCAAGCCAATCTAACAACATAGCCGAAGATAAAATTAGAGATATTGGATTTGCAATATTTTGGTCTGCAATATCAGGAGCAGCTCCGTGTTGTGCTTGAGCCATTGCATGATTGCTACCAGCATTTAATGATCCAGCAAGACCTAAAGATCCAGACAATTCAGTTGCTAAGTCTGATAAAATATCACCAAACATATTTGTGGTTACAATAACATCAAACTGGTCAGGTTTCCTTACAAGATGTGCGGCGCATGCGTCTACTAGCATCTCTTCATAATCAACATCATTATACTTTGATGATATATGTCTACATGCATCAAGGAAAATACCGTCAGTAATTTTCATTACATTTGCCTTGTGAACAACATGGACTTTAGATTTTATTGATTTGTTGACAGATCTAGATTTGGCTATTTCAAATGCTGATTTTGCAATTTTTAAAGAAGCTTCTTTTGTAATTTTTCGTAAAGATAACCCAACACCAGGTATAGGACTAAATTCCCCACTACCATCATACATGTTCCTATCAGCATAAAAACCTTCGGTGTTTTCACGTACAATCACTAAGTCCATATTTTGTGATAATGATTTTACATTAACATAATTTTTAGCAGGTCTAATATTAGAGTATAAATCTAGTTCAATGCGAAGTTTAGCTGACGGATTTATTCCACCATTAGAAACTGAAGGATAAGCATTATGATCAACAGGACCTAAAATTAAACCATCAGCTTCTTTAGATTTTAATAATAAGTCGTCTGTAAAAGTTACCCCAATTTTTTTTAATAAATTAAAACCTAAGATCTCTCTTTTTATTTCTATGTCTAGCTTTAATTTAGTATTTAATAAGTTTATTATATCTAAAGTAGAACTTACTATTTCTGGTCCAATACCATCACCATCAAAAGCTATTATGTTAAGTTTCATAAAATTCTCTTATTACTCCCCTCTAAATGAAACTTGCTTTTTATTTACAAAAGCGTCTATTCCATTCATGCCATCTTTCGTCTTTGCAGAATCTGAAATCATTCTAGCCTCATATTCCATTTGACCTTCTAGTGAATCTAAAAAGCTGTTATTAACTAAATTCTTCAACTTACCAAATACTAAAGTTGGACCTGAGGCTAATTTTTTAGCTAAATTATTTGCTTCATCCTTTAAATCTTTAAAATCTACAACCTTATTAATCAATCCCCAGTCAAGTGCCTCATTCGCACTTAAAACCCTATTCGTTAAAATAAGTTCTGTATATCTCCTCGTACCTATAATTCTAGGAAGAAAATAGGTTGAAGATCCGTCTGGTGTTAATCCTATTTTTGAATATGCTGAAACAAATGTTGCATTTGTTGAAGCAATTGCAATATCTGCAAATCCAACAAAAGAAAACCCTGCACCAGCAGCAACACCATTAACTGCAACAATTAATGGAGCATTCATCCTTGAAAGTCTCGAAATTGCTCCATGAAGAGTTGTTGTTACTTCTTTCAAATGACTGGAAGTCTTATTACCATATTTATAAAAAGAGTTAACGTCTCCACCTGCGCAAAAGGCATCTTCTCCTGATCCAGTCATTAAAACGGACCTTATTTTAGGATTATCGTCACATTCTAAAGAAACTTTAAACAAGTCATCCGCCATAGTCCGATTCAGAGAATTGTATTGTTTTGGTCTATTTAATTCAATGTAAGCTATTTCATTTTCGATTTTAAAATTTATTGTCTCTAAATCCATATTAACTATTCTCCATTATTTTTTAATTGTCTTCAAAATTTCATTTGTATGTTCACCTAATAAAGGTGGGTACCTATAAAGTTGAGATGGTGTGTCAGATAATTTTACCGGAAACCCTGTCATCTTTATTTGTCTACCCTCCGGTCCATTAGAACTTATGACCATCTCATTATCTTGAATTAACTGGCTATTCAAAGCTTCTGGAAGTGAAACTATTTTTGCTGCAGGACAACCAGCTTTATTTAATTTTTTAATCCAAAAATCGGAAGTTTCAGAAATCATTCTTTTATTTACAATTTCGTTAAGACTATCTCTATTTTTCATTCTATTAGAATTATTTTTATATAATTCATTTTCTAGTAAACTTGTTAAATCAATGCATTCAAGAAATATACTACAGAACTTATCACTTGCTGGTGCTACTGCAATTTCTCCGTCAGATGTTTTAAAAATTCCATAAGGAGCTAAAATAGGATGATTATTACCAGATTTTTTTGGTGCTTTTCCTGTAACAAAACTCTCAGATGATAAGTATGCCATCATTGAAATTAAACCAGAGGTAAGGCTTGCCTCAACTTTTTGTCCTTTACCAGTTTTATTACGTGATTGTAGAGCGCACACAATCCCAAACGCACAGTATAATCCTGCAACTAAATCTGATATAGGCATAGCAGCTCTCATTGGCCCACTTTCTTCTGTTCCATTTAATGACATAAAACCAGATAATGCTTGTGCTATAAAATCAAAAGCAGGCCTGTCACTCATTTCTCCTTTACTGCCAAATCCATTAACAGAAGCACTTATTAATTTTGGATTAATTGATTTTAAAGTATCATAATCAAAACCCATTTTGTCAAAAACACCAGCTTTGAAATTTTCTACAACTACATCTGCATCTGAAAGTAAAGACTTTAAAATATCCTTTTCTGACTCAACATACAGATCTAGAAGTACTGACTTTTTATTTCTATTGAATTGAGCAAAATAAGAACTATAACCATCAACCATGTCACCTTGATTTCTTACATTGTCACCTTTGGGTGGTTCAATTTTAATTACCTCTGCGCCCATGTCTGCAAGTAACATGGTACAAAAGGGTCCAGATAATACCCTTGTAAGATCAATAACTTTAATACCTGAAAGTGCTCCGATATATTTTTGTTCACTCATTTAAGCTCCAATTGCTGTGGGAACATCTTGCATAGAATATTTTAACAAC
Source organism: uncultured SAR116 cluster alpha proteobacterium (assembly GCA_902583415.1). Classification (GTDB taxonomy): domain Bacteria; phylum Pseudomonadota; class Alphaproteobacteria; order Puniceispirillales; family Marisalimonadaceae; genus Marisalimonas. The sequence continues at coordinate 28,339 of CACHVW010000008.1, forward strand.
CTTGGACCTGCCCTCATTACTTGACCAGGTAGTCTATGACCAACTAAATTTTCAACTTTTTTTGCAATATTGATTAATTGATCTAAATTTATGCCTGTCTCAATGCCCATTTCATGAAGTAGATAAATTAAATCTTCTGAACAAATATTACCTGTTGCATTGGGTGCAAATGGGCATCCACCCATACCTCCAAAACAACTCTCATAATCTGTAATTCCAAGATTTAATCCAGTCATAACATTTGCAAGACCAATTCCTCTGGTATTATGAAAATGAAGAGTTATATCAAAATCAGGAACCATATCTCTAATTGCGTTAACAGCCTCAGTAACTACTGTTGGAGTTGCCATTCCAGTAGTATCTCCAAGAGTGACACCTTTGAAGCCCATCATTTTATATTCTTTTGAAATCTCCGCTAACCTTTTAGCAGAAACATTTCCTTCAAAAGGACAACCAAAAGCTGTAGCAATGTCACCTTGAATTGGTATATTATTTTTTCCTGCAATATCTGCAATCTCTCTAAATCCAAGTAGTGAATCTTTTACGCTTCTATTTACGTTTTTTTTATTATGACTTTCAGAGGCAGATAAAAAGACAACAATTTCATCTAATTTTGCATCAACAGCCCTTAATGCTCCTCTAGCATTAGGAACTAATGCAGCTAGAGTAGTCTCATGGTTTCTTTTTACATTTTCTAAAATTGTTGCTGCATCTGCTAGTTGGGGAATAGCTTTAGGAGAGACAAAGGATGAAACTTCAATTCTTGGAAACCCAGCATCAATTAGATTGTTTATTACATCTATTTTATCATCAGTATTTAAAATAGTTTTTTCAGATTGAAAACCATCGCGTGGCCCAACTTCTGTGACTTTAACTTTTTTTATATTCATGTTTATATCCCCCTTAGATATCTTAGTGTTAATATTTCTACACTCTTTTTATTTCTAATTAAACCTTAATAAGAATTTATTAATAAAAAATGAACTATCGCTTGACGTTTTTAGAAATAAATTGTGATACTGTTAAGTTCTTAACAACTTAATTTATTCGGGGGTTTAAATGAAACGTATTTCAAGTGTACTACTAGTTGCTTCTTCTTTATTAGTAACATCATCCGTTGCATATTCTGATCAGTTTCTCAGAATGGTATCTGGACCTTCAGGTGGATCTTGGTATCCTCTTGGCGCAAAAGTAATGCAAGTTATGGAAACTAATATTAAGGGAGTTTCAACATCTAATACTTCTGGTGGTGGAATATCAAATGTAATGTCTGTTGATGGTGGCGATGCTGAGATTGGATGGACATATGCTCATACAGTTGCCAATGGCTATTCAGGAAAAGGTAAATTTAAAAAGGCACATAAAAATGTAAGATATTTTGCAACTTTATATCCTGCAGCTTTCCAAGTTGCTGTAAGAGCAGATTCAAAAATTAAAGGTTTTGAAGATATGAAGTCAGCCAATATCAGTCCTGGTAAACCAAAATGGACAGGTACAGCATTTTGTGAATCAATAATAAAAGACTATGGATATGATTTTAATACTATCAAGAAAAATGGTGGTGTAGTTCATATGGTCAGTTATAAGGAATCAGTTGCTCTGATGAAAGACGGACAAGCAGATGTTTTTATGGCTGCAACTTCTGTTCCACAGGCTAGTTTTATTGAACTTGAAAATAGTCCTGGTATTAGATTTATTGGTCTTCCTAAAGACAGAATAGATAGGATTGTTAAAAATAATCCAGGTTATATTTATGGTAAAATTCCTGCTAGTGCTTACAAATCACTCGACAAGGATATACCAACATTAGGTATTGTAACTTCTATGATTGTGCATAAAGATTTGTCTGATGATTTAGTGTATAAAATGACAAAAGCTTTTTGGGACAATCATGCTGAGTTTGTAAAAGTGAAAAGCGTTTGGAAAAAAGTAATCCTAAAGGACGCTGTTAATGGTGCAGCAGTACCAATTCATCCTGGAGCTGCTAAGTACTATAAAGAACAGGGTGTTATGTAAACTCCAATCAGAAAGGCACTATTTTTGTGCCTTTCTGAATATTAATATTTTATTTAAATGGCGCAAATTACCAAAAAATTAGTTTACAATGAAGTTAAAGAAATAAGTTTCTTTGACGAATTACTAGAATGGAACAAAGATAAATCAATTTATTATTGGATTATAGTTCTTTGCTCTTGGCTATCAGTTGGTTTGGCATTTTACCATTTATTTGTTGCAGTTTATGGAACTCCAGAAGGTAGATCATTTAGATCTATCCATCTATCTGCAATGATGGTTTTAGCGGTATTCATTTACCCTCTTTTTCGAAATAATATTAAAGATCCTGTAATTATAAAAAATGACTCAAAGGGTAATTTTTTAAGATCTATTGGTTTTTGTTACGATCTAATAATTATACTTTCAATAATTTTTGTCCAGTTATGGACGACCTGGGATGTTGAAAACTTTATGATGAGATATGGAGACAAATATATTGGGGATATAATTGTTGGTTCCATACTTATATTTATTGTTTTAGATGCTACCAGAAGAGCTGTTGGTTGGGCTATGGTATTTGTTGCAGGTTTTTTTATGTTTCATGCTTTATATGCTCACAAGTTTTTTGGTTTTTTTTATGGTCCTCCAACACGATTGGCTAAGTACATAGATACACTATTTATGACATCTGATGGAATATATGGAATACCACTTTATGTAGCTTCAACGTACATTGTTTTATTTATAATATTTGGTGGAATTTTAATAAGGTCCGGTGTTGGAAGATTTTTTGTTGACTTAGCGGTTGCACTCACAGGCCATAGAACTGGAGGACCAGCAAAAGCAGCTGTAGTAGCATCAGGAATGACTGGAACAGTCTATGGATCTGCTGTTGCAAATGTTGTAACGACTGGATCATTTACTATTCCATTGATGAAAAATTATGGATATAGAGCTAAATTTGCTGCTGCAGTTGAAGCATGTGCTTCTTCGGGAGGACAAATTACTCCTCCGATTATGGGTGCCGCAGCATTTATAATGGCCGAATTTTTAGAGGCCCCATATTCATATGTAATATTAGCAGCAATAATTCCAGCCTTTTTATATTTTACTACAATTTATTTTATGGTTCATGTTGAAGCAGAAAAACATGGTATTGAAAAAATTGATAAATCTATTTTACCGAATGTAATTGAAGTTCTTAAAGGTGGAGGACATATGTTGCTTTCACTTGTTGTTTTAATAGGACTTTTGATTTATGGAAAAACTGCTATGACAGCTGGTTTTTGGAGTATTGTTTCTGTAATAATTCTTAGTTTTATCAAAAAAAATACAAGAATGTCAGTTGTTGATTTATTAGGAGCCTTTGAAAGTGGAATAAAATCTACAGTTCCAGTTACTATTGCCTGTGCTTGTGCTGGAATAATAATTGGATCAGTATTTGTATCTGGTCTTGGACTAAAATTTACACAATCAGTTATAGATTTGTCAGGTGGTGTTTTATTTATCTTATTATGTCTTACTGCTGTCTCAGCAATAATTCTTGGTATGGGCATGACTACAACAGCAGTTTACATTACTGTTGCAGCACTAATAGTTCCTTCTTTGATTGAGTCTGGAATAATGCCAATTGCAGCCCATATGTTTGCATTTTATTTTGGTGTTGTTTCAACCATTACTCCACCTGTTGCTCTTGCTTCATTTGCGGGTGCTGCAATCGCAAAGTCTCCTCCAATGGCAACTGCTGTTGAGTCAAGTAAAGTTGGTATAGCTAAGTATATAGTGCCCTTTGCTTTTGTTTATAATCCCTCATTATTGATGGAAGGGCCAATTATATGGAGTATATATAGTTTGATTTCGGTTCTTCTTGCTTATTGGAGTATGACACTAGGTCTAGAGGGTTGGTTTAATGGAAAATTAAACATATTTAAAAGAACTTTAGCACTTCTTAGCTCAGTTGCTTTATTAATTCCACCATTGCAAAATATTTATGGAATAGATGGTCTTTACTTTAATTTCTTTGGAATATTTATTCTTATAATAATATATTATTTGCAAGGAAAACTTAATTTCAATATGAAAGTCGCTTCATGAATAAAATATTTATTGGCAAACCAATTCATTGGTTATTAATCATAATTGCAACAGCTATAATATTTGCATGTGGGTTTAACAAAATGCATGTTAGCAATTTCAATTTATTTATTTCTATTATATTTATATCAGTTGCCATTTTAATTTTTCTAATATTAAAGACCTCAAAACAAAAGAATTGATTACTTACATTACTTTGTTATCCTCAAATTTAATTTATTAAATTTTATCTTTATCAGGTGTTTTAATGGCTAAAAAAGAATTAGAAATTCTTTTAAAAGCAACAAAAATTAGTAAATCATTTGGTGATTTTGTTGCAAATCAAAATATTGATATTTCAATAGCAAAAGGACAAATACATGCCCTCTTAGGTGAAAATGGCGCTGGTAAATCAACATTAGTAAAAATATTTTATGGTGTACTTCAACCAGACAGTGGATTAATAGAAATTAATAACCAAAAAGTTTCTATAACATCACCTAATGTGGCTCGAAAAAACGGAATAGGAATGGTTTTTCAACATTTTTCTCTTTTCCCTGCCCTTACCGTTGCAGAAAATATCTTAATCGCATTAGATAATAAAATTAAGTTCAATGAAGTAGTCAACGAAATAACAAAATTGTCAAAAGAATGGGAATTATTTGTTGATCCTTTAAAATTAGTTAGTGAGTTATCAGTTGGTGAAAAACAAAGAGTAGAGATTATTAGATGCTTAATGCAAAATCCTAGTTTATTAATTATGGATGAACCAACATCAGTTCTTACTCCTCAAGAAATCAAAAATTTATTCAAAATTTTGAGAAGACTTGCATCTTCTGGATGTTCTATACTTTACATTAGCCATAAATTAGAAGAAATAATCGAGTTAGCGGATGAAGTAACTATTTTAAAATCAGGTAAATCTATTGCATCAATAAATGCTAGGAAAACAACAACCAATTTTTTAGCAGAAACAATGGTTGGTAAAAAAATTACTGAATTACAAAAAACTATTAAGTCAAAATCAAAAAAAATTGCATTTGAAGTAAAAAATTTAGACAAGCTGAAAGATCATGAGTTTGGTATTTCGTTAGCAAATATAAATTTACAGGTTAATTATGGAGAAATTTTAGGTGTTGCCGGAATTGCTGGTAATGGACAAGTAGAGTTGATGGAAGTCTTAAGCGGCGAGATTACTTGTGAAGATAATGACCAAATACTTTTGGATAAAACATCTATTGGTAAAACTAATATAAATGAAAGACGGAAACTTGGAATTGAAACAATACCAGAAGAGAGGACTTTTCACGCTACAGTTCCAAATTTAACATTAAGTGAAAATACATTCCTTACTTATTTTTTCAAATATAGTAATACTAAAAGTTGGATAACTAATCTATTAAATAATCCTCAAAACAGCTTAGAAGAAAGTACAAAAATAATCAAAAATAATGATGTAAGGTGTCCAGAAATAAATCCTTTAGCTAGTCAATTGTCTGGGGGAAATTTACAAAAATTTATTCTGGGAAGATCTTTAGCCAACAACCCGAAAGTTGCAATTTTTTCTCAACCAACTTGGGGTGTTGATATTGGAGCAGCAACTTCAATTAGGCAAAAACTATTAGATCTTTCTCAAAGTGGAAAAGCAGTGATATTAATAAGTCAAGATTTAGAAGAAATTTTTGAATTATCAGATAAGATCTGTGTAATAAATGAAGGTGTTTTAAGTGAAATATTTGACGTCAGAGACATAAAAGCAACAGATGTTGGATTGTTAATGGGTGGTAATAATAAAAAAATTCAAAAAATGGAACCTATTAAATGATCACTTTTATACCAAGAGATAAAGTTTCCAAAAACTGGATAATTTTAGCGCCTATATTATCAATAGTTTTTACAATAATTTTTGGTTTACTAATTTTTACATTTCTAGGTTACAATCCTCTCGAAACTTTATATCAAATCTTTGTGTCTCCTTTCTCAAGAATAGACCGTATTAGTGATATATTAGTTAAGGCTTGCCCACTAATTATCATCGGTACTGGTTTGATGTTATGTTTTAAATCTAATGTTTGGAATATTGGGGCTGAAGGTCAATTTATTATGGGAGCATTGTTAGCTGGTTTTATAGCATTGTCATTTCCAAATATTGAAACAAAATTCTTTTTATTAATTACTATCTTAGCTGGCTTTGTAGGGGGAGCATTATGGGCATTTATACCAGCAATTTTAAAAACTAAATTAAATGTAAATGAGATTTTAGTAAGTTTGATGCTGGTTTATGTTGCAATGTTATTTATTGATTTTATTGTAAGAGGACCATTGCGCGATCCAATGAGCTTTGGGTTTCCACTATCTAAACCCTATCCTGAAGGGGCATTAATAAATAAAATACCTTTTCCAGGAATTGGTTTTCTTGGACAACTTCATTATGGGATTTTGTTTGTTTTTTTATTAGTACCAATTTCTTGGATTTTTGTTAATAAAACTTTAGGTGGTTTTAAAATCCATGTATTAGGATATGCACCCCAAGCAGCAAAATTTGCAGGTTTTAAACAAAATACAATTACTATAACTGTTCTTTTATTATCTGGTGGCTTAGCTGGGGTTGCAGGAGTAATTGAAGTATCAGCAAATATAGGTCAATTGCAACCAGAGGTGTCTTTTGGTTATGGTTTTACAGCAATAATTGTTGCTTTTCTTGGAAGATTAAGTCCTGTTGGAATTTTATTTGCTGGAATAATTATAGCAACAGTTAAGCTTGGTGCGGATAATGCTCAAATGACTATGGGTATACCAAAAGTCGTAACAGGTTTATTTGAAGGTATTTTGCTCTTTTTTTTGTTAACGGGTGAAACTCTTCAAAAATACAAGATAAAGTGGTCTGAGGGTAAGTAACAATGGAAGCACTAATTTTAACTATTATAGCGACTTCAATACCATTATTACTTGCCGCCACTGGTGAACTAATAGCTGAAAAAAGTGGGATTTTAAATCTCGGAGTTGAAGGGATGATGTTAAGTGGAGCTGTGGGTGCTCTAGGAGCTGTTTTATGGCTTGAAAACCCATATTACGGAATAATTGCTGGAGCATTATCAGGTGTACTAATGGCATCAATTTTTTCTGTATTTACAATTAATTTCATGAC
>CACHVW010000009.1 GCA_902583415.1 uncultured SAR116 cluster alpha proteobacterium
AATTTTTCCAACAGGAGCGTTGGCCGAAACTGAGTTGATTGAAAGAATAGTACCTTTTTTAATTGGTATAATTATATTTTTATTTTTTCCAAAGAAACCAATTTTTGGGTTAGCAATAGGAGTACTCCTCTTTAGCGTTGGAATATTTTTATCTTAGATATTTTAATCTTCAGACACAAGTTGCTTAGCTATTATCAATTTCTGCAGCTCATTTGTTCCTTCACCAATAGCTAACAAAGGAGCATCCCTATAATATCTCTCAATGTTATACTCCGGTGAATACCCAAATCCACCATGAATTCTCATTGCTTCTGTAGAGTTAAACAATGCTGTTTCAGTAGCAAAAAGCTTTGCCATTCCAGCTTGTAAATCTGATCTATTACCAGAATCATATGCCTTTGCAGCTTGTTCAGTTAATAATCTAGAAGCTTCAAGTTTCGTTGCCATCTCGGCTAATTTAATTTGAATTGCTTGGTGTTCACTAATTGGTTTTCCAAATGTTTTCCTTATTTTTGCATATTCTATTGAATCTTCGAGAGAGGCTCTAGCCACACCGACGCCACGTGCAGCTACATTAATTCTTCCTAATTCAAGGCCCGCCAAAATTTGTTTAAGACCCTTACCTTCTATTTCACCAATCAAGTTAGAAGTTGGTACTTTTACATTTTCAAGTTGAACTTCTCCTGTATCAATTCCCCTGTAACCCAATTTTTTAAGTTTTCTTGATACAAATCCATCTTTCTTTTCAACAAGAATTAAACTCATGCCTTTGTGGGCTGGTTGAATTTCAGTATTCGTTTTTACTAAAACAGCTAAAATAGTTCCTTGAACTGAGTTTGTAATCCATGTTTTTGTACCATCAATAATATATTCATTCCCAACTTTTTTTTGCTTTGGTTTTTATTGATTGAAGGTCAGTACCACAATCTGGTTCCGTCAGTGCTATACCACCTCTTATCTCTCCAGTTGCAAACTTAGGAAGATAATATCTCTTCATCTCTTCAGTGCCAAATCTTTCTACAGCAGCACACATTATAAGATGAGAATTAAATATACCAGAAACTGACATCCATACAGCAGACACATTTTCTACTATTTTTGAGTAAGTAACTGCTGACAAACCTAAACCACCATACTCAGGAGAAATTGTAGCACCAAAGAGACCTAAATCTGCCATTTTATCAGCAATATCTTGTGGATATTTATCTTGTGACTCAAATTCTTTCACATAAGGCTTAACGTCTTTTTCTAAGAATTTATTTACAGATTCTATTATTAAATTATCTTCAGAGTCTGATTTTTCATTTTCAACTTCAATTATTTTATGTTCATTCATTAGTAACTCCTAAATCAATAATTATAGATCTATCTGACTATACTCAAATATTGAATTAACATTATTTGCTTGATCAATTTTAAGCATTAAATCTGTTAACTGGTTAACTCTTTCATTTGATAAATATGGTTCTGTTAAACCTTTAAACTTTGATATAAATTCTTCGTCTTTCATAAAGTTTTCTGGTTCTCCTTTTGGAATCTTTACAAACTTTTCATAAGTCTTTCCTTTTACCACCATTTTTATCTTTGCACTCATAAATTCTGGACAGGACTTCTCAGCTTGTTTATCAGGATTTACTTTTATTTTATTACACAGCGCTAGTGTATCACTGTTATTTAAGTGATCTTTATAATCATCCCACTTTAATCCACCACTTTTAGCAGCTACAGCAGCACAAAAAGGCATTGAAAATTGCCCATCAACAATACTTTTTGGATTTTGTTTATCCTCTAAAGGATAACCAATAATATTCAATGCTGTTTCGGACAAACCAATATCGATATCATCTAAATCATCAATAGAGAAATCTAATTCTTTTTTTAGATCTATTATACCATCAATTGCTGCATGACTATATCTACAAGAAGGATAAGGTTTTACTCCCAAGTTAAGTGTTTCAAATTTATTTCCTAAACTGTCTAATGCTTTTTTTGTGTCTCCTCCTGAAGCATATGCATGTAGATAACCCCACTGACCCTCAAAAGCTTGAGAAGGACCTTTGAAACCTTCCGCCGCCATTGTTGCACAATTTAGACCGTTCTGTGCTGCTTGTCCTACATGCGATCTTTTTGTCCAAGCACCATCTGTTAAAAATTGCATAGATCCTGCTGATTGACTTAGGGCTATTCCAAATGCAGAAATAAACTGATCTTTGGTCAAGCCCATAAGATAGCCAGATGAAGCTACGGCACCAAACACACCACAAGTAGCAGTTGGATGAAATCCTTTTTTATAATGTGCTGACGAGCCTCCAGCTAATCCAAGTCTTATTTGTATTTCATAACCAGCCACACATGCTGTTATTAACTCTTGTCCTGATGATTTATTCATTTGTGCCGCAGCCAAGGCAGCGGAAAGTATTGGGGCACTGGAATGTAAAGAGGCTTCTGCATGAGTATCATCAAAATCAAGAGAATGAGCTAGTGTTCCATTTAGAAGAGCCGCTGCACTTGGAGAGTAATTATTTTTATCTGAGAATACTTGGCAACTTCCATTACTCATTTCCAACCTATGAATTGCTGCGACTAAACTAGAAGTTGATTCTGCATCGTGTCTTGCTCGAATTATTATTCCAACAGTATCAAGAATTAACAATTTTGTTCTTTTTATAACGTCTGGAGATAAATTTTCGTATCTAATTTGAGCACAAAACTCAGCAAACTTTTCGGTCATATTTTCCATTTATTTCTCCCCAAAATATATTGAAAAGATTAAACTAAAATTTCATTTTACAAAACTAAAAAATAATCATTAAGATATCTTATTAATATCATATGAGAAAACACCATGACAATTCCTTTTGAGTTAACCGCAACGGATGCAATCAAACTAATTCGTGAGAATAAATTATCAAGGTATGAGTGGGTACAAAGTTGCTTCGAAAGAATACGTGAAAAAGAAGATCTTGTAAAAGCTTGGATATACTTGGATGAGGATAGAGCTTTAGAAAAAGCTAAGCAACTAGATAATGAAAATAATGAATCACAACTTGGAATTCCTTTCGGAATTAAAGATATAATTGATGCAAGCAGTACACCTACTGGATTTGGAACTAATTTTTATCAAAATAATGTTCCTATGAGAGACGCTGCTTCGGTAGCTGTTGCAAAACAATCAGGATGTATTTTTATTGGCAAAACTGTATCTACTGAATTAGGACATAGAGCTCCTGGATTAACAACAAATCCACATAACAAAGATTTTACACCTGGCGGCTCAAGTTCTGGATCAGCTGCCGCTGTAGCTTCTATGATGGCACCAGTTTGTTTTGGCACTCAAACAACTGGATCGGTAATAAGACCTGCTGCTTACTGTGGAGTTATTGGATATAAACCATCTTATGGTGATTTTGATAAATCAGGCATTCTACCTAACTCTCCATCAATTGACACTTTAGGACTGATGTCTAGGTCAGTAGATGATATTGCACTTTTTCGATCAATCCTTCTCGAAGAAGAATTAGTTTCAATAAAAAAAGTAGATTTAAGTAAAATTAAGATTGGATTTGTTAGGACACCTCACTGGGAAAAAACTGATGATTCTACAAAGGAAGCTTTTGAACATTTTGTTAATTCACTTCGTTCAGACAAATTAAATGTAATAGATTTAGAAATTGACAAACTAATTTCAAAATCTGATACACTCCATTTAGATATAAGTGGATATGAATTTAAAAGATCAATATCTCATGAAAGATTTAATTATTATGACCAATTAAGTGACCAATTGAGGAATGGCAGGCTTAATGATGGATATCAAGTTAGTAATAAAAATTACCAGTTAGCTCTTAAGGAATTGTCAATTTTAAAAAATCAAATTGATGCTGTATTTGAAGAAACTGACTTAATAATTACACCTAGCGCTCCTGGAGAAGCATTAAGAGGATTAGAATATACTGGTTCACCAATATTTAATACAACGTGGTCTCTTAATGGAAATCCATGCATAACCTTGCCACTATTTAAGGGAAAACAAGAATTACCAATCGGGTGTCAGTTGGTTACGAAGTTTGGAAACGATGATCAACTTCTAAATTATGCAAAAACTTTCTTAGAACTTTAATTAAAATGAGACACTACTAATAGTTCTGGAAGGGTAAGTGCCAACGCAGGAAATAGAAGCACTATAATTAAGACAACTGTATCAGATATACAAAATGGAAATGATCCTTTAATGACAGTGGTAACCGGTAAACCTGTTACTCCACTAACAGCAAACAAGTTTAAACCAACAGGTGGAATAACACTTCCTATCTCTATACATAATGCTGTTAAAATTCCTAAATGTATCGGATCTACGCCAAGAGCTAACGCTACTGGGAAATAGATTGGAACAGTTAAAACTAAAATTGCAACACCAGTTAAGAACATTGATAAGAATAATAGAGATCCCATTAATGCAAAAAGAAAACCTATTCTGCTTAAACCTAATTCTCCTGCCCATTCTGCAATCATCTGAGGCCAACCCATATTAGCTAAATAAAATTGGAATATGCCTACACAACCTAATAAGAAAAACACAACTGCTGTGAGGTTCATTGTCCTTAAAGTTGTAGGCATTAATTCTTTTGTAAAAGTTTTCCTTTTAAAAATGAGTCCATAAAAAAGAGCATAGCTAGCAGCTGCTGCTCCTGCTTCCGTTGGTGTAAATAAACCACCATATAATCCACCAAGAATAATAACTGGCATTAATAAAGCAGGTAATGCTTCTTTGAATGACAGCCAAACTTCACATAGATCAAATTTACCTCTAGGTAACTTGATAAACAAAGAAACACTCACGATTATGACGGCGTCACTCATTGCAAGCATTAGTCCAGGAATAACCCCAGCAAAGAAAAGATCTACAATAGACATTTCAGTAATAACACCAAATAAAATTAGAGTAATACTAGGTGGTATTAAAAGAGCAATTCCTCCTGCTGAAGCAATTACACCAGCTGCCATCCATACTGGATATCCTCTTTTTACAAGTTCAGGATATGCTATCACACTCATTGCAGCAGCCATTGCCGTGGATGAGCCAGAAATGGCACCAAATAAAACTGCAGATAGTAAAGTTGCATAAGCAAATCCACCTGGGACCCAGCCCACTAATGCGTCAGCAAACTTAAACAAACTAGCAACCAAACCTGTTTTTTCCATCAAAAAACCAGCAAAAATAAAAAATGGAATAGCTACTAACGTGTACTTTGTTAAGAAACTAAAAAAAGCTTCAAACAAAGTGGAATAAGTTAAAAAATCGTCAAACAGAACCAAAAGAGCTGTAGCTCCAGCTAAGGCTATACCGATAGGTGCTCCAGCAAATAAAAGAGCAAATAAAGATCCTCCGAGACCCCACATAATAAATTCCTATCTAAATAAATTAAACATCAGTAGCCACCTCTACTTCAGCAGTAAAATGGTCACCTTTAATATAACTATGAATATCTTCTATAAACTGAAGACATGCTACTAACGACATAAGCCCCATACCTAGAGCCAAAATAAAATAAAATGGCCACATAAATAAATACAAACTTTCTGTTCTTTCACCAAGTTGTATTGAATATTCAATTGTTGAATAAGCAGTATAAGTTAGTGACCCTGTAAATACAGAAATGAATAAAGATACAAATATCTTGCATAAACCTACAGTCCTGTAAAAACCTTTTGCATTTAAAAGTTGTAAAACAGCGCTCATAACTAAATGATTTCTGTTTATTTGAGTAACACAAATATAAAAGGCAACAGAAGAAACCATCATGTATATGACGGCATCTTGACCCCATTCAAAAACAACACCAAAAATATATCTTCTAATGATTTCAGCTAAGGCAAAAAGTGTAACAGCAATCATTAAAAATGCAGAACAATTACCTAGAGTAAATGTTATGATATCCTGTATCTTGTGTGAGATTTTATAAAAATTTTTCATGACTTATATAAAAAAAAGGTCTGACGATTAAGTCAGACCTTTTTTAAAAAAGTTATTTTCTTGCTTTCTTTTTGTATAGAGCAGTACCTTTACCAAACTTAGCAAAGTCTGAAGCGAAAGCTGTACAATCAGTTTTTTCTAACTGACTTGAACCCATTGGGTTAGCAGCAACCAGAGATTTAGCTTCAGAAGTAAACTGATCAACTAACTTGTCACCAGTATCATCAACTTTAGATTTAATCCATTTGTTTGTTGCACCACCTTCTTTAGATTGTAAAACACCAGCTTCTTTAGGGCTCATAACGTAAATACCAGGAGCACCCTTATCTGTAGTTTTATACTTATCAACTAGTCTTTTATCATTACAAAAGTTAATAGCCTTTTGGTAAGGGATAAAATCGTTCATAATAATATCTGTTAAAACAGCTTTTTGCTTCTTATCTAATGTAGCCCACCACTTATTAGATGCACCGATCCAATAATAGTCACCTACAATACCGTTAATACCAGCAACTGTGAAATATGGAGCTTGTTCTTTAGTAGCATTAAAGCCACCTAAACTTGTAAGTAAACCGTCAATAACACCTGTTTGAAGAGCTGGTGGAACGTCTCCAAAAGCCATTGTAGTTGGGTTTGCACCTAAAGCTCCTAATAATGCATTTTCTGCTGGTCCCATACTTCTAACTTTTTTACCAGCAAAGTCACCAGGCACTAAAAGTCTGCTTTTAACAGCACCAGCACCCATATACATACTTAAATGGCCTGAACCAAAAATTGTAATTCCGTGCTTGTCATTGAATACCTTTCTCAATGCAGCAAATGTTTTTGTTCCATCAAGTCCTTGAATAGCACCAGGTGAAGTTAACTTTCCAGCTCCAACAATAGTATTTGCATAAGGCTCAACACTAGAAGTTTTTCCAAACTGTCCGGTCATCATCTCAAGGTTACCCTTTGTTAGGGCTTGAGTACCTTTTGGAACATTGTATAGAGACTTTGCCCAATAAATTTGAACCTTACTTCCAGGAATTCTTCTTTCGACCTCTTCAGCAAAACGCATTTCTGCAATAGCTGCAGGATGTGGCGGACCTGAATGGTCAGAAGCCCAACGCATCTTAATAGGTTTGACTTTATGTCCATCAGCTAAAGCTAAATTAGTTCCAGCTGCAAACGTTAGTGCAACTGCACCAGCTACACCAACTAATGATAGTTTATTTAATTTCATGAAATTTCCTCCAAATATTTAGAATCACAAACTATAACTTTATGCTTTTAAGGTAAACCTTTAATTGTAATAAATGCTATAAATTAGTTAATATGTTATGTAATTCCGTTAGATTGTGCCTTTATTTCTAAAACTACTTATTTGTTCACCAGTAAAACCAACCTCTTTTAGAACATCACCTGTATCTTCACCAAGTTCTGGAGCAGTTTTGTCTTGAAAATTGCTATCTGAAAAATGAACAGGTGTTTTCAATAAACTAATGTCAATTCCCCTCTTTGTTTTTAATTTATGGATATTTTTTCTATCTTTTAAAAATGGATTTTCTAGGGACTCTTTTAAATTTAAAATAGGGGCAGCGGGGACAATACCACCAAATTCTTCTAGCCATTCAGAGGTGTTTTTTTTCTTCAATTCTTTATCAAGAATTTTAGTTATTTCATCTCTATGTTTTTGCCTAGATGAAAAGTCAACAAACATTGAATTGTCAATTAGATCTTCCCTTCCTATTTTTTTACAAAGAACAGGCCAAAAGCTCTCCTTGTTGCACATCAAATAGATCCAACCATCTTTAGTTTTATACAATTGACAAGGAACTAAAATTGGATGAGCTGATCGATCTAATCTTTCGCTTTTAAAATCAGTGTTAAGTGTCCAGGCTGCCATATAACTTTGATTAAACATAGCCGTATCAAATAAATTAACATCTACATCTCTTCCAATACCAGTGGACTTTGCATATAATATAGCACTTACAAGTCCGAATGACATAGTTAATCCAGACATATAATCTACAATTGAAAGGCCAAATCTTGCTGGAGGTCCGTTAGGTTCACCAGTGAGTGAAAAATAACCTGCTTCTGCTTGCATAAGATAATCATATCCTGGCCAATTTTTTCTAGGCCCCTCTCTTCCGTATGCAGAACAATGTGCTGAAACAATTGCTTTATTATATTGCTTAAGCTGGTCATAAGTAATTCCAAGTTTTTCTGGCACATCTCCTCTTAAATTGTTGGCAACTGCGTCAGCATTCTCAACTAATTTTTGAAGAATTTTTTTTCCATCGTCTGACAATATATCTAAAGTTATACTTTTTTTATTTCTATTGAGAGCTTGAAAAAAAATACTAGAAGCAGAATTCCTATCTTCACCATCGATAAAATAAGGACCAATTGCTCTTAAATAATCACCACTTGTACCTGCTGGTTCAACTTTAATTACCTCTGCACCTAAATCAGCTAAATATTGGGTACCAAATGGTCCCGCTCCATATTGCTCAAAAGCAATTACTTTCACTCCTGATAAAGGTAAATCCATGGTATTATACTCTAATTAGCTGCTTCATTAATAATTTCGTCAACTACACTATGCCCTCGTTTGGCCACCAAGAAAGATCTAACCATATCCATAACAACAATTTTGTCTTGATTTTTACCAATATGTCTTACCTTCACAATACCTTGTGTGGGTCTTGATTTTGATTCTCTTTTGTCTAAAACTTCAGTTTCAGAATATAATGTATCACCAACAAACACAGGTGCAGGTATTTTTATTTCTTCCCATCCCAAATTAGCTATTGCTTTTTGGCTAGTACCGCTAACACACATTCCTGTTACGAGAGCTAGAGTAAAAGCCGAATTTACCAAATATTTTCCAAACTCAGATTTAGATGCATAATTTGCATCAAAGTGAATTGGGTGAGTATTCATTGTTAAATTTGTAAACCATATATTGTCAGCCTCGCTTACTGTCCTACCAGGCCAATGCTCATAAACATCACCTACTTGAAAATCTTCAAAATATCTACCTGGATCTTCTCTATACCTTTGGGGTCCTATTTTTTTAATTCCATAAGAATTTTCATCCATTTAAACCTCCCTTGATATAATCAGTCTTGCAACCGCTAACACAGGTGCATCAACCATTTTACCTTGATATTTAAAAGCACCAGAACCTGCTGTTTTTGCTTCTTCTAAAACACCTTTTGCCCATTCAAGTTCTTCTGTTGTCGGTCTGTAAGCATCATGAATAGGTTTAATTTGATCTGGATGTATAGCAAAACGTCCTTTAAAACCCATAGTTTTGATATGTAATGTCTCTTCTCTACATCCATCAGGATCTCTGAAATCTAGCCAGACACCGTCAAGAGCAAGAGTATTGTATAATGCGGCAGCATTAATTATTTTACCCCTCCCATATGTTAAACTAGCTTTACCCATATCACCCCCGGTCGATGCGCAATAGTCAGCTGACCCAAATCCGATGCCAGAAAACTCTATATTTGAACAATCCCAACTTTCAATCGTCGCGATACCTCGCGGCGTTTCAACTTGAGGTAAAATTAATATATTAGTTCCAAGATCCTTTAAAAAAGCTCTGCATTCATCAGCAGACTCTATTTTAGGAATGGCAATAGAGTAAGGAAGAGAGGGTAAAGATCTTAACATTGTTATATCATGTTGATATTCTTCAGTATCCAAAGCATTAATGCGCAACAAAAGCTTATCTGCTTGACCGTCATAATTTCTATTTGCTAGATCAGCAAAATTAGATCTTCCAATAGCTTTATTTTCATGTGCTAAACCATCTTCTAAATCGAAAATAACTTTATCAGCACCAGATCCTATAGCCTTTGGTAACCTCTCAATTTTATCCGTTGGTAAAAATAAAATACTTCTCAAATCTATCTCCTGTTTTTTAAGAACTAAATTCAGCCCTAATTTTTTTTCCATGTTCATCTAATTCAGGCATTTTATTCACTTCTGGTAAAAAATTGTCATGGATTGCCCCTGGACCTAATACTTTTACATTGCCGTTTTTAGTTTCAATCTCTAAAAAATTGTTTTGAGGATGGTTTTTTAGTTGTTCCATATCAGAAATTCTTCCATAAGCAACGCTTGCTTCTTCAAGTTTTTCAATTAACTCCTCACGTTCAAAAGTAATAAATTTATCTTGAATAATTTTTTCTGTTAATTCTCGATTGGCGACACGATCTGAGTTAGTTTTAAAGCGAGTGTCATTAACCATAGTTTCGTCATCTAATACAATTTTACATAATTTCACCCATTCTCGATCATTTTGTATAGCAATTAAAATAGTCAAATTATCCTTACAATTATATGCACCATAAGGAACGATTATTGGATGAGTCATGCCATTTCTTTTTGGGATTTTTTTATTATAAACATAACCTAGATAGAAAGGGTTCATCCAATCTGCGAGGGAATTAAACATAGAGACTGAAATGTGTCTACCTTTTCCACTAATACTTCTCTTGATAAGTGCTTGCAAAATTGCCTGATAAGCTGTCATTCCTGCAGATATGTCACAGACTGATGGTCCAACCTTTGCCCTTCCATCAACCCCAGCTTTATCTGGTAAGCCAGTTATATCAATAACACCAGTTTCAGCTTGAATTAACATATCATAAGCTTTTTGGTTTTTATATGGTCCTTCGTCTCCAAATCCAGAAATAGAACATGTAATTAAAGATGGATATTTTTTTCTTAATTCATCTAAATTTAAACCAAGACGGTCAAACGCACCTGGTGCTAAATTTTGGATTAAAATATCGGATTTTGAAATAACATTCTCAAAAATTTTAAAATCTTCACTGTTTTTAAGGTCCAAAGCAATAGACTCTTTTCCTCTATTTAACCAAACAAAATAAGCGCTATTTCCAAGTGCATTGCTGTCATAGTTTCTGGCAAAATCACCTTCAGGTCTCTCAACTTTTATAACTCTGGCACCTGCATCTGCCAGTCTACACGATGTGTAGGGGGCTGCCACAGCTTGCTCAACTGTTACAACTAATAAACCCTCTAAATCCTTTCCAGAATTTTGTCTTTCCATCACCTAACCAAACAATCTACTAAAGAGGCAACTTTAATTTCAGAGGGAGCGTTTAACATTTTAGAAATTTCATGAGATCTATTTTTTGATAGTAATGAAGCAGATTTGTTAAAAATTTTATTTTCCAAAATATTTTGATCAATCTTGTCTGATAAATCATGTTTATTTTTTATATCTCTAGTTCCATCTTTAATAGAAATTAAAGACTGAGTATTAGTTAATTTATCATTAGGTATAACCGTTACCTTATCCCTAACATTATTAATCTTTTCATCAAAACAAATATCATCGTTATACGTCCCTAAGTCGGCTGTATCTTTTCCATAAATTGACATGGCTGCTGTTAATTTATATGAAAATTTTGATTCCAAACCAGTTTTAGGTTCTTGAATATTACAAACTTTAAGCCAAGAAGGATTAGTTTCAATTGCAATTTCTTCTATTGATTCAGGATTAAAGTTATTTTCTTGTTTCAATTCTTCAAGAGCTTCAAGGAAAGAGTGAAGACCATGACAACAAGCGTGGAATTTATACTTAATTTCAGGAAACAGGAAGTCTGTTCCTAAATTTTCTACAGCTCTTGTAGGAGTTTTGTTATCCCAACCATGAGTTTGAAAAAAACCTTGATCACACTCAATACCATCTTCTCTCGACACAAACCCAAGTTTAGATAATTTGGCGGCCTCAATACCATTTGATGCTGCCATTCCTGCGTGATATGGTTTACCCATAGTACCAAATTGGGATTTAATTCCAGATGCTCTTGTAGAAACCAAACCAAGCGCGTTTATTGTCTGGTCCTCGCTCAAATTTAGTAATTTTGATGCAACAATTGTTGCACCAAATGATCCGCTTGTAGCAGTTTGATGGAACCCCGCGTTATAATGAGAATAGCCTAAGATATGACCAATTCTAGTAGAGACTTCAACTCCAGCCATATACGCAAGTAATAAATCTTCTATAGATAATTCTAATTCTTCGCCTAAGGCTAAAGCAGTTGGTAATGCACTTGAAGTTGGATGACCAACAAAAAGAAAGTGAGTGTCATCATAATCTAATGCATGACCAGTAGCTCCATTAGCTAAAGCTGCGCCTCTTGATGAAACGTTATATCCAGTTGAAATCACTCGCGCTTGATTAACGCCATTTTCTTCTTTAACCATTTCAGAAACTATTTTTGAAACCGGTTCTTGTTTTGCTGCATAGGCTACTCCACACCAATCTAGTATTGACATCTTGGTAAAAAACTTCATTTCATCGTTGAAACTGTCTAATTTTGTATTAAATCCATAACTACCAAATAATTTTGTAATCGACATAATCTATCCTTCCCCTAAAACTATTGAAAACGTGCTTCAGCTTGCATGGTCATTCCTGAACCCTTTACTGCACCCCAACAACTAACACTTCCATCAGTATTTTCCTTTGCACCGATGATATAATCGCTATTTGCAAAAACAGGGGCCATAACTTTATGACTAAATGATGTTACAGTCTTACCTTTAAGCTTTTCAGCTGCCCTTAATAAAAAAGTAGCTTGCAAGGGACCGTGAACAATTAAATCAGGATAGTTCTCTTCATTTTTAGTATATGGATAGTCATAATGTATCCTATGACCTACAAAACCAATTGCTGAATACCGGAACAAAATTGTTGGATGCATAAAAATAGTTTCTGTATAATCTGCATCTTCAGGTATTGTGTCTGACACACCAGAACCACCTCCTGCTTTAGTTACATCTCTATAAACAATATTATGAAGTTCATGCAATCTTACCTCTTCATTAACTAAAAATTCATACTCTGCAGTAACAAAACAAAGCTGTCCTGTCCTACCTTCCTTTAATTTTATATCAGCTACCTTAGATTTTTTTATTACTTTATCACCTACTCTTAGAGGTCTAATTACTTTGATCTGACTGCCTGCCCACATTCTTCTAGGAAGTGGGACTGGAGGCAAAAAATCACCTCTAGCTGGATGAGAGTCCACACCAAGTTCATCATTTTTTTTTAAATCCCATCCTAACATCCAATGCAGACCAGAGGTTGCATCCTCCCCAATTTTAGGATCACCTGGATCAATATTTAATGTTGCTCTGTACCTCTGTTCAACAATTGGTGTGAGGTAATCTGTTACAGTCTCTATATTACCTAACCATTTATTTAAATGATTAATATCAAGCGCTTCATTTTCCATTTGCCGAACCTTTATTTTAAGAATATTTGAAACTATTAAATATAAAAATTATATTAATATCAATTAATAAAATATTTATGTGATAGGAACTTCGAAATGCCTTCTTTAATTTTACATATGGATGAAATCTTAGAAAACACTTTTGATATTTCTGCAGTTAAAAGAATAGAAAGAAGTATAATAGATATTATTCAGGAAGAGTTAGAGGCAGAAAAAAACAACTGTCAAATTATATGGGTTAAGAGTAAAATAATTTCCTCAAATTATAAAATTTTTGGTGAATTAAAGTTTAGAGATAAAGAGACTAGAAATATAGACAAAAGAAATAAATGTTTAAAAAGAATTGGTAAAATTTTACAGAATAAATTTAATGTTTTTATAAGGCTAAGGGCATTCTCAATCCAAGATGCATCAATAACAGCACTAGATCTAGAAAATTAAAATTGTATTTCAAGTAACAGAAAAAAGGGCCAGTAATGAGTGAAAATATTGTATTAACAAGTGTAAATGAAAGAGGAATTGCTGAAGTGATTTTGAATCGTCCAGAAAGAAATAATGCATATAACGGGGATATGATTATTAAATTAATCAAAAGCTTTGAAACTTTATATAAAAATAATTCTGTAAGAGTAGTCCTAATTAAAGGTAATGGAAAACATTTTCAAGCAGGAGCTGACTTACAATGGCTTAAAGAAATTGGTAATCTTAGTCAAAAAGAAAATATAGAGGTTTCAAAGAAAACAGCTTCGGCGATTCAAGGTCTTACAAAGTTCCCTAAACCAACAATTGCCTTGATCCATGGAGGATGCTTTGGAGGTGGAACAGGAATTGCCGCAGCCGCTGATATAGTAATAGCTAGTGAAGATGCTATCTTTTCTATTTCTGAAGCTAAATGGGGTGTAATGGCAGGAATAATAATACCTCATTTAAACGCAAGTATTGGGGTGAGAAATGTAAGAAGATATGCTCTTACATGTGAGCGTTTTAATGCTAGTCAAGCCAAGGAAATGGGTTTAGTTCACCAAGTTTGTAGAACCGGTGACCTTGAAAATGCAGTTAAACACGTTATTGAGGATTTGTTGATGTGCGCTCCAGATGCACTAGAGGCTACAAAAAGAAGAACTTTAATTGAAAGCGGTTTAATGTTATCAGATGAAAAATTTGACGAACTTGTTTTTGAACATTCTCAAAAAAGGATGACTGATGAAGCAAAAGAGGGCCTAAATAGTTTTCTTGAGAAAAGAACTGCATCTTGGTATCAAAATTAAAATTATAGGAAATATAAAATGCCTGCTTTAGTAACAAATTCAAAAATATGGGGAGAAATGTTTGGTACTAAAGAAATGCATTTCTTATTTTCTGATGAGGGTACTACACAGTTATATTTGGATGTAGAAGCGGCTTTAGCAAGATCACAGTCGAAGTTAAATATTATACCAAAAGAAGCTGGGGAAAAAATAACCCAAGCAGCAAAAGTTGATATAATTGATTGGGAGAAACTTGAAAAAAGGACAGCTATAGTTGGATATCCAATTCTTCCATTGGTAGAACAACTAAGTGAAAAAGTTGAAGGCAACTTTGGACAATTTTGTCATTGGGGTGCTACAACACAAGATATTATGGACACATCAGACGTCCTTCAAATTAGAAAAGGTCTTGAATTATTATCTAAAGACCTAAAGTCAATTTCAAATGCTTTAGAAAAAATTGTTGAGCATCATATTAAAACACCTATGGCTGGTAGAACCCATTTGCAACATGCTTTACCTATATCATTTGGTTATAAGGCATCTACTTGGTTATCTGGAATAGATAGACATCACAAAAGACTAGAAGAAATGAAGAAACGTATTTTCAATGTTTCATTTTTTGGAGCAGCAGGAACACTTGCTTCTTTAGGAGAACATGATGGTCTTAAGACACAGTCAACTCTTGCAGAAGAATTGGATCTGAATGTACCTGACGTTAGTTGGCATTCTATTAGAGATAATTTTTGTGAAGTAACTGGTTGGCTTTCAATGGTCGCCGCATCACTTGGTAAAATAGCTTATGATGTGATGTTAATGATGCAAACAGAAACACAAGAAGTGGCTGAACCATATCTTCACGGACGGGGTTCTTCTTCAACAATGCCTCAAAAAAGAAATCCTATTTCTTCAGAGGTAATGCTGGCTTGTTCAAAACTATTAAGAGAACATCATTCTTCTATGCTAGATGCTATGGTCCTTGATCATGAAAGAGCTACAGGTCAATGGCATGTAGAATGGCATGCAATACCTAACGCTTTTTTGATTGCTTCTTCATCTTTTAACTCAGCTAAATATCTTTTAGAAGGTTTAGAAATTTCACCTGAAAAAATGAAAGAAAATATTTATAAAACCAATGGGTTAATTGTTGCAGAGTCTGTTATGATGGCCCTCGCACCCAAGATGGGAAGACAAATTGCACACGATTTAGTTTATGACTGTTGTAGAGAATCAATCAAAAAAAACATATCATTTATAGATACGTTGTTAAAAAATAAAGAAATTTCAAACTTTTTTAATGAGCAAGATTTGTTAAAAATTATAGATCCATCTAATTATTTAGGAGCAGCTCCTACTATGGCACAGAGACTTTTAGACAATAGAAAGTTACCCTAATATAATGCAACAATTGATGACAAAAGAAAGCCTTGATAAATTTTTAAATAAAGAATTTCCTCAAGTTAGCAAAAATTTTAAGATATTAGATGTAAGTGATCAATCTTTTTCAATGCTAATGTATATTACTGAGGAACATTTGAGACCAGGGGCGACAGTTTCAGGTCCAACAATGTTTTTATTGGCAGATGTAACTTTTTATTTAGCAACTTTAAGTATCATAGGACCTAAAAGTCTTACTGTTACAACTAATTGTTCAATAAATTTTTTAAGAAAACCTAATGAGAAAAATTTGACTAGTAAAGCCAGAATTTTAAAATTAGGAAAAACTTTAAGTGTAGGCGATGTTTTAATTTATTCGGAAGATATTAACGAGCCTGTTGCCCACGCTTCACTTACTTATTCTATTCCACAAAAATAATTTTAGATTCTCTCTCTATGCCAATTTAAATGATCTGCCATAAAGGTTGAAATAAAATAATATGAATGATCGTAATTTGGTTGCATTCTAAGTTTTAAATTAATATTTGTGTTTTTACATGCATCCTCTAATAGCCATGGCCTTAACCCCTCTTCTAAAAAGCTATCGGCATCTCCTTGGTCAACAAGAATTTCAGGGAAATAATAGCCATTTTTAACTAAAGCTACGCTATCATACTTTTGCCAATTACTTTGGTCTAAACCAATATATTTTTTAAAGGCCTCACTAGACCAACTGGCTGAAGATGGTTCAACAATTGGAGCAAATGCTGAACAACTTTTAAACTTCTTTGGATTTCTCAAAGCCATTACAATAGCTCCGTGTCCACCCATTGAGTGACCAAAAATACTTTGTCTAGACATATCAAAATCAAAATAATTTTCAATTACACCTGGAAGTTCATCAATTATATAACTATACATTTTATAGTTTTTGTCATAGGGCGGTTCCGTTGCATCTAAATAAAAACCAGCTCCACTGCCAAATTGCCAATTATCTTTTTCGTCGGGTATATTTTCGCCCCTAGGACTTGTGTCAGGACAAACGATTGCCATGCCTAATTCAGTGGCTTTTTTTCTATACTCACCTTTTTCCATTACGTTTAAGTGACTACAAGTCAAACCAGATAGATACCACAAGACTGGAGGGTTTTTTATCTTTGGGGGGATAAAAACCGCAAAAGTCATTTCGCAATTATTAACCAGAGACTGATGACTGCAAACTAATTGTTTGCCCTCAAATGAATATGTTTTGGATATATTTTTCATCAAAAAACTACAACTGATCTTATTGATTCACCTGCATGCATCAAATCAAAACCTTTGTTGATATCTTCTAATTTTAAGTTATGCGTAATCATTGGGTCAATATCAATTTTTCCTTGAAGATACCATTCCACAATTTTAGGAACGTCGGTTCTTCCCCTTGCTCCTCCAAAAGCAGTTCCTTTCCAGCTCCTACCCGTAACTAACTGGAAAGGTCTAGTTTTAATTTCTTGCCCCGCTCCAGCAACTCCAATTATTATGCTCTCTCCCCAACCTTTATGTGCGCACTCTAAAGCTTGTCTCATTACATTGACATTCCCAATGCATTCAAAAGAGTAGTCTGCACCACCACCTGTAAGATCAACCAAGTAATTTACCAAGTCACCTTCTATCTCTGATGGATTAACAAAATGTGTCATACCGAACTTTTTACCCCAAGATTCTTTTTTGTTATTCATGTCGACACCAACTATCATATTTGCTCCTATCATTCTCAAACCTTGAATGACGTTGAGCCCAATTCCGCCTAAACCAAAAACCACTGCGTTACAACCTGCAGTTGCCTTTGCTGTATTGATAACAGCTCCAATACCTGTAGTTACACCACAACCAATATAACAAATTTTATCAAAAGGAGCTTTTTTGTTTACTTTAGCAAGAGCAATTTCAGGAACTACAGTGTAATTTGAAAAAGTAGATGTTCCCATATAATGCAATATTGATTTTCCATTAATAGAAAATCTACTAGTGCCATCTGGCATTACACCCTTACCTTGGGTAACTCTTATTGCCTGACATAAATTAGTCTTTGGATGCAAACAATACTCACATTCCCTGCATTCAGGTGTATAAAGTGGAATTACATGATCACCTTCTTTGAGAGATGTTACACCTTTACCTACTTCTCTAACTATTCCTGCTCCTTCATGCCCTAAGATTGCTGGAAAAAGTCCTTCAGGATCATCACCAGAAAGCGTAAATTCATCAGTATGACATATACCTGTTGCTTTAATTTCTACTAAAACTTCTCCAGAACGAGGTTCTTCCAAATCTACATCCATAATTTCAAGTGGTTTTCCTGCTTCAACAGCAACTGCGGCTCTCGTTTTCATTTCATCCCCCAAAAATTATTTTCCAAAGCGTAAGATTTATTATGATTTAATATCCATGACTTGCAAGATTTTTTAGTATATAAATTATGCTTTAAAGATTTAAATATTAGGAGCATCTCAATGAGTTTTGTTGAAACTGAAATTAATGGCAAAATAATTACTATCAGATTAAATCGTCCAGAAAGATTAAATGCTTTAAGCACTGTTATAAGAAAAGGTATAGCAGAAGCGTTCAATAGATTTCATGAGGATAAAGATCTAGAAGTAGCAATTTTGACAGGAACTGGAAGAGGGTTTTGTGCAGGTGAAGATATGAAAGAGTCTATTGACAGAGGCATCCCAGGATCCCCAAAAGAATTTGTAGAAGAAAACTTAGTTGACCCATTTCAGACAGGTGCTCTTCAAAAGCCAGTCATAGCAGCAGTAAATGGATATGCAATGGGTGGTGGATTTATGTTAGTTGAGAGAACAGATCTTAGGATTGCTGTAAAAGAAGCAATTTTTGAAATGTCAGAAGCAAAAAGATGGCTTCTTGGCGGTTATAATCATGGACATTATGGCAATCTCCCACATCCCGTTGCAACTGAAATGGCTTTTGGATATAGAATTTCTGCTGAAAGGATGCATCAAGTTGGTTTCATTAATCGTTTAGTCGAAGCTAAAGATCTTATGAGTGAAGCTTATTCAATGGCAGAACATCTACTATCACTTCCACCAGCTGCAAGAGTAAACACACTTTATATGATGAAGCATATGGCACCAAAAATCAGTCCTAATATTGCAGACCTTGCTGAAAAACTACATCTTCACGGCGACACTGAGGATAGAATGGAAAGTAGAAGAGCCTTTGCAGAAAAAAGAAAACCAAACTTCAAAGGTTGGCTTAAACCAGAAGATAGATATAATATGCCAAAATTAGAGGAAAATTAGAGGTCAAAATGAGTGAAATAAATGGAGCTCTTTCTGGGTTAAAAATAGTTGCATGTTCAACAGCACAAGCTGGAACTGTCCCCTACATGTTAATGGCAGATCTTGGTGCTGAAGTAATTAAAATTGAAACACCAGGTAAAGGTGATAATAATCGTAACTCAGGTTTTTTAGAAGGAGAGATTGGATCATTTTTTGAAACTAATAACAGAGGAGTTAAAAGTTTAACTCTCAACCTTAAGTCAGAAAACGGGCAAAAAATACTTCACAGTTTAATAAAAGATGCAGATGTGTTTGGTCAAAATTTTAGACCAGGCGTTGCTGAAAAACTTAATTTTGATTATGAAACTCTTAGTAAAATTAATCCTAAAATAGTTTACGCTTCTGTTTCTGCTTATGGACCCGATGCCCCAGATGGACATTTACCAGGAACCGACGCTGTGGGACAAGCTTTAAGTGGAATAGCTGAAGCATATTCAATTCCAGGAAATAATTTAAGAACTGGGGTAGCCTCAGTTGCAGATGAAAGCTGTGCAATACTAACTTTTGGAGGAATTTTAGCTGCATATATAAATGCTCAAAAAACAGGAAAAGGTCAAAAGTTAGAAACTTCTTTAGTTGGAAGTGCTTTTAGACTTCTTGGTTGGACTATGACTACAGCAATGTGGAGTAACAGGCCACCAATTACTGGAGCTAGAATTAATGGAACGAGAGAAAGGCCAGGTATTGCAGCTTGTTTTAACGATATTAATGGTAAACCTTTTGCACTTCAACTTGACCCAGATGACTGGCAAGAAGCAATGAAAGCTCTTAACTTTTTTGATATTCTTACAGAAAATGGTCTTATTGACCTAGGTTTGGCATTTGAATCTGAGATAAAGAAAACTGAAATTTTAGATAAACTTGCTGAATTGTTCTCAAATGATACCAGAGATAATTGGATATCAGTCTTGAGAAAAGCTGACATGATATCTACCCATGTTAATACAATGCTTGAAGCATCTAATGATCCAAATATAAAAGAAAATAATTATGTAACCGAGGTATGGTACCCAGAACTAAACAAAAATATGAAAGTACACGGCACTCCTTGGAAATTTTCCAAAACACCTGCAAACATAAAAAGAGCACCTAAACTCGGTGAACACAATACTGAGATCTTGTCTGGTCTAGGTTATACTAAAGATGAAATTGAAGGTTTTAAAGACGACAAAGTTATTTAATTTCTTTCATTTCTTCTGCAAACTTTTTAAAGTTAGCTACGTAATGCTTTGAAGATCTTGTCATATTTTCAATCATCTCTTGACTTAGTTCTCTTACAGCTTTAGCTGGTGAGCCTACAATTAACCAACCATCTGGAAATTCTTTATTTTCAGTAACAAGGGCACCAGCGCCTACAAGACAATTGTTACCTATTTTAGCATTATTGAGAATTGTTGCACCCATTCCAACTAAGGAGTTATTACCTATTGTACAACCGTGTATAATTGCATTATGTCCAATCGTACAATTATTACCTATGGTGACAGGACAATCAGGATCAACGTGAATTATAGTGTTTTCTTGTATGTTTGTTTCTTCACCAATTTTAATAACGTCATTATCACCTCTTAAAACTGATCCAAACCATATACCTACATCTTTCCCTAAAATAACGTTTCCTATAACATGTGCATCTGGTGCAACCCAATATAGGTTATTTTCAGGTAATTGAGGTTTTTTGTCACCTAAACTATAAATTGGCATTTGCACTCCTTTATAATAAGTTAACGTTAAAATTATATCTTATATAATTTTTTCTTGTTGTTAATATTTTATTAAAAATTATGAGAGTTCTTTATGGTAATTAGAGATAATATTATTTCAAAAGTTACAATTTACAGACTAGATGTTCCTCTAATAAAGCCATATAAATTATCCTATAATACTTTCTATTCTTTCGAACCGTTGTTGATTCATATTGTAGATGATCAAGGAAATGAAGGATGGGGCGAACAGCACATATCACCTGGTTCCAGCAGTGAAACTAGAGACGGTGGATGGACATTTGCCAGAGTTATATCAAAATTAATTTTAAATAAAAAATTATACGAAGCAAAAGAAATCATTTTATCTAATTCCTCTATAAGTATTGTTGCTTCAAGTGCAATCTATACAGCAATCGAGATGCTAGAAAAGAATAATGTTTTAAATAATAAGAGTTCTCTAAAACTTAAATTATTAACTTCATTTAATGCAGAGGAAGAAGCTGAAATAAAAGATGAATTGGACAAAGTAACTGAACAAGGATTTACAACAATAAAAATTAAGGTTGGAAAGGATGTTAATGCAGATATAAAAAAGATAAATAATATACAAACTTACTTAAATGGCAGAGCTACCTTAAGAATAGATGCAAATAGGGGGTACACAAAAAAAGACGGTTGTAAATTTGTTCAAGGTTTAAAGCCTGATTTCATAGAATTATTTGAACAGCCTTGTGATGCTAATGATTGGGATGCAAACGCTGCGGTCGCTAAACTATCACACATCCCAATAATGTTGGATGAACCTATTTGTAGTATTAAAGACATTGAAAAAGCTTCTAAATTAAAAGGCGTAGGATTATGCAAACTTAAGTTGAAAAGATTTTTATCTATTGCAAAATTAACTGAAGCCGTAAAATTTGCACATAAATTAGGATTAAAAATTGTACTTGGTGATGGGCTTGGTACTGAAATTAATTGTTGGATGGAAGCTAGAATTGCAAAAAACCTGATTGACAATGCAGGAGAATATAACGGTTTTTTAAAAATTGATCCAAAAGCAAGAATTTTGTCAAATCCCCTAAAATTTAAGAATGGTTTTCTATTGATATCTGAGAATTGGAATCTTGAAATTGACAGAGATAAATTAGAAAAATACAGTATTAATAAAGAGGAAATTTACAAATAAATTAAATAGGAAAAAAGGAATGAAATTAATTAATAGTGTTAAGAGCTTGGGTGGCGAGATTGTAGATTTGGACATCGGTAATAAATTAACTCAAGATCAAATTAATTTCATAAATAAATCTTGGGATGAAAGGCTCGTCTTAGTATTTAAAAAACAAAATTTAGATGATCATAAATTAATAAATTTTAGTAAATATTTTGGTGAACTCGACCCTCCAGGCCCTAATCCATATGGCATAACCTTTTTACCAGAATTTCCTGAAATTAATGTAATTTCTAATGTCAAAAATGAACAAGGTACTCCTATAGGTAATTTAGGAGATGGTGAAGCAGTCTGGCATGCAGATATGACTTACCGACAACTACCTCCAAAGGCTGGAATTTTATATGCCCTTGAAGTACCTGAAAATCAAGGTAATACTCACTTTGCAAATATGGGACTAGCATACAGTGAATTACCTAACAAACTAAAGGATAAAATTGATGGGAAAATCTTGATACATGATTCTGCTCATAATAGTGCTGGAATGCTGAGAAAAGGTTATTCAGAAGTAGATAATCCATCTGAAACTCCAGGGGCAAGACATCCCATGGTAATCACAGATAATAATACTAATAAGAAACTACTTTTTCTAGGAAGAAGACCGCACGCATACATAATTGGTTTAGAGCTAGAGGAAAGTGAAAATTTATTGAATGAAATTTGGGAACACGCAACACAAGAGAAATTTACCTGGACACAAAAATGGGAAAAAGGGGATTTATTAATGTGGAAAAATTTGAACGTGCTTCATAAAAGGGATGCTTTTGATCCAAATACAAGAAGAGTTATGCACCGAACACAAATTAAAGGGGAAATGGCAATTACGGCATAGATTTTTTTGTAAAAATTTTGAGAGTCGTGTTGATTTATTAAAAAATCAAGAGCAGAATGTATTATATATTAACTGGAGGAAAATATGACACAACTTAAAAATTCTTTTAGAAGAAGTATTGTAAAAGCTAGTTTAGGTTTTGTTGCTATAGCAGGAATAAGTACAGTTGGTTTAGTTTCTGTTGCTAGTGCAGACAAATATCCTAGTAAACCAATAGAATTAGTAATTCATGCAAAATATGGTGGTGGAACAGATACAACAGCAAGAATGGTATCTATTAGAACAAGAAGAAATTTAAAAACAGATATATCTATTGTAGCCAAAAGAGGTGGTTCGGGAGCAAAAGCTCAAAACTACGTTTTAACAAAGCCAGCCGACGGTTATACAATCATGGCATTAACACAGTCTCATCTTTATACAATGGCAAGAGGAAAGTCTAATATGAAGATTGACGATATAGTTGGCGTTGCTAGAGCAATGGATGACCCAACTTTTATCACAGTATCTGGAAAAGGAAAATTTAATACGTTAGAAGAACTTGTTGCTGCTTCAAAGAAAGCACCATTAAACTGGGGAGTTGCTCAAATTGGAGGCACTGAACATATAGGTTTAGCACAGTTTGCAAAAGAAGCTGACATTAAATTTAAAGTCGTGCCATTCGGTTCAGGTGCTCAAATGGTGCAAGCACTTATGGCAGGTAAAATAGACGCAACTTTACCAAATGTGAGTGAGGCTGCTAATCAAGTAGCTGATGGAAGTTTTAAAGCTCTTGCCGTTATGGCTGAAGATAGACTTAAAGATTATCCAAATGTTCCAACAACTTTTGAAAAAGGAATAAAGGCAAAATGTTCAACAACTAGAGGTTATGCTGTATTAGCTTCTACACCTCAACCAATTATAGATCAAATATCAAAGGCTATGGTTAAGGCAATGAAACATGATGTTTTTGCATCTTATCTTGCTGGAGCTGGACTAACAGTTGAAGGTAGTGTTGCAGGAACAAAAGTATGGGACAAGCAACTTAAAGCTGAGTACAAAGTTGCAGCATCAGCACTTAAAGAACTTGGTTTAATAAAATAATATTTAATCAAAGGTTTTTTAAAAATGAAAAATAATAAAAATGCACCCAAAAGTTTGGGTGCATTATTTAATAAAAGCGATACAATTATTGCAATTTTATTAGCTTTAATAATTGGTTTCTTATGGTTTGAAACTACTAAATTTGAAAAAGTCCCTGACTTATTTTCAAACAATATTCCACCAGAAATGTTTCCTCAAATATTACTAATAATTATTCTTGGCATGGTTTTAATTATACCTTTTGAGCACATTTTTTTAAAAAAAAATGGTAAAGATATAGATTCATCCAGAATAAACTCTGTGGAATTTTCAACGATTGGAACTATGTTTATTTTATCTGCAATCATAGCGTCTTCACAGGTTTTAGGCGCTGCTTTAACAATTATTGCTGTAAGTATTTCATTGCCTATTTATTGGGGTGAAAGAAGATTAAAAGTGTTAATCTCATATGTTATTGGTTTCCCATTATTTGTAATAGTTTTATTTAACATAATTCTTGGCGTTCATTTTGAACCTGGGCTATTAGAACTCATTAAGAATTAAAGAGGGTTGAATTTGGAAGATATTATTAAAGGTATTGGGTTATTATTAGAGTTTCAAAATATACTCTTAATTTTATCAGGTGTTTTAATTGGCGTGTTAGTTGGAGCATTACCGGGTTTAAGTTCTCCTATGGCAATTGCTCTTCTAATACCTTTTACAATTTCTTTAGACCCAGTTGCTGCAATAGCTATGATGGCCGCCCTTTATTGTGCTGGAACTTTTGGAGGCTCCATTACAGCTATATTAATAAATGCTCCAGGTGCTCCACCAGCTGTAGCAACTGCTCTAGATGGATACCCAATGGCAAAAAATGGTGAACCAGGAAGGGCGCTTGGTTTAGCTGCCGTATCTAGTGTTTTTGGTGGAATTTTTAGTCTAATAATTTTTATATTTGCGGCTCCTCTTTTAGCAAAGCTTGCTCTAGAATTCGGACCAGCAGAATATTTTGGTCTTGCTGTTTTTGCTCTTTCAATGCTTGCATCTATGAGTGGAAAGTCTTCTTTAAGAAATCTTATTTCAGGACTTGTTGGTGTATTAATTGGCACTATTGGAATTCATCTAACTACCGGTGTAGAAAGATTTACATTTGATATCCCAGATCTCGAAGAAGGAATACATTTTGTCCCTGTTCTTATTGGTCTATTTGCAGTCAGTGAACTTTTTAAACAATCTGAAAAATTAAATGCTGTAGTTGAAAGAATACAGGCAAAAGCTCTAAGATTGCCTACCTTATTTGAATTGAAAAAACTAAAATATACTATACTTAGATCGTCTGGAATTGGAACCTTTATAGGCATTCTTCCTGCTGAAGGTTCTACAGTTGCAGCCATAATTGGTTATAATGAGGCTAGAAGATGGTCTAAGGATAAAGATAACTTTGGTAAAGGCTCTCCTGAAGGTATAGTTGGACCAGAAGCTGCAAACAATGCCGCTGCAGGTGGGGCTATGGTTCCCACACTTGCTTTAGGAATACCTGGAAGTGGCTCAACCGCTCTTATATTAGCTGCATTAATTATGCATGGTTTTAGACCTGGCCCTTATTTAATTAGTGAAACACCAGAATTCGTATACGCAATTTTTGGAGCTATGTTAATAGCTAATTTAGGATTTTTATTTATTGGCTTAGTAGGTGCAAAATTCTTTTCTCTCGTTGCTTTCATCCCCAAAAAACTCCTTTGGCCGGCTGTATTTATATTTTCTATGATTGGTTCTTATTCTTTTGCATCCTCAATGTTTGATGTCTGGGTAATGCTAGCTGCTGGGCTGGCAGGTTATTTTATGGATCGACATGGTTTCTCAGCAGCTCCACTTGTTATGGGATTAATTCTTGGGAAATTAGTTGAAGAGAGTTTTTCTCAATCAATGATTATTCATGATAACAACTTCTTTGCATTATTAGAAAGTCCAGTTGTGTTATTATTTTTTGTACTAACATTCTTAAGTTTATCGTCTCCTTTTTGGACAAGATATTTCTCAAAGAAATAATTCTATTAGATGTAGTAAAATGAATAAAATTGAAAATTCTATTGCTGAAACATTTTCAGAATGGGTTCATAAACTTAATGTAAATGATGTACCTGAAGACGTTGTTGATAAATTACAACTTATTGTACTGGACTCTTTTGGACTAATGGTTTCTGCTAAAAACGAGCAATACATAAAAAGCCTTATTAATGCACTTCAGGAGAATGGAGATTGCACATTAGTTGGACACAATAAAAAGGTAAATCCATTCAACGCATCTATAATTAATGGTACAGCTATACATGGTGAAGATTTTGACGATACTTTTGAAGGAACACCTGTGCACGTAGGTTCTGTTATGGTTCCAGCAATGTTATCTTCGGCTCAAGCTAAAAATTTAGACGGACAAAAATTTTTAAAAGGTTTAGTTGTAGGCTCAGAACTAATTTGCAGATTAGCTTTGGTTGCGCCTACAGCAGTTCATAGACAAGGTTTTCATCCGACAGCAATATTTGGAGCTTTTGGCTCATCAATAGGTGTGTCTTCGTTGCTTGGAAATAACATAGATGAAATGAGTTCAGGATTAGGTGTTGTAGGAAGCATGGCTTCTGGAATTATAGAGTATTTAGCTGAAGGCACATCTACAAAACGTCTTCACCCAGGATGGGCTGCTGGTTGTGGATGGCAATCCGCTAATTTTGCTAAATCTGGATTTTTAGGACCAAGAACTGTATTTGAAGGTCAACACGGTGTATTTAATAGTTTTGCTAAAAATAATATTCAACCAGATTTTTCACATATAATTTCAGATTTAGGTAATAGATGGGAATCAAAAAATCTTGCTTTAAAGCCTTACGCTTGTGGAACAATGGCACAACCTTTTATAGATTGTGCTATAAAACTAAAAGATAAAATTGATAATGTTGAGAACATAGATAAAGTAATAGCTAGCGTTGGTGAGGGAACAGTGCACAGGTTATGGGAACCGTTAAAGGAGAAACAGAGTCCATCCACTGCTTATGGCGCAAAATTTTCTGTTCCATATTGTATTTCAATAGGATTAATCAATGGGTCTGCAGGCTTAAATGAGTTTACTGATAAATGTTTGAAAAATTTAGAAGTGATAAAATTAGCATCTAAAGTAAATTATGAAATTAATCTAGATGACGAATATCCAAGAAATTATACTGGTAAAATAAAAATAATTATGAAAGATGGGACAATGTATTCTTCGTCACAAGAATGTTTAAGAGGTGGCAAACGTGATCCTCTCAGTGCTAATGAAGTTAAAAAAAAATTTGAAGATAATTTAAAGTTTGCAAATGTGAAATCTTGTGAGATTGAAAAACTATATGATTTTATTAAAAATATTTTTAAATCAGAAAATCTTAATAGTTTAGATGATGTTAACTTTTTTTAATTAAATCTCTGCAGTTTTTTCCTAAGAGCAAATCAAAAAATCTCTTCCATTTTTCTACATAATTACTTCTATTTACAACCCAATCAATATGATCAGTAGCAGGTTTATCTGGATTTATTCTAATTCCCCACAACCCGTCAACCTCATTAGGAACTGCTGAATACCTGACATCTGTAATTATATTTTTATCAATTCCTTTTCCTAGATATCCTTGCGAGAACCAATCAAATCTTTTTATATCTTTGTATTGTTGACTTTTTTTATCAAGCTCTGAAAAGTCATTTAGAATATCAAGTTTTTTAATTTTTGTTCCTTGGCAGTATTCTGACTTAGCAAATAATCTTACTGCATCAACATAATAAGAACCATCATCTTCATAGATTGTTTTCCATAAAAACAAATTTCCTAGACTTGGTTTTACTGTAAGATTTTTGCTTTTATGACTCCTTAAATTAGCTATAGACTTTCCAACAGACTCTGCTCGGTTTTCTTGAAAGGCACCAAAGATTAAGTAAATAAAAATATATACCATACCAAACAGCGTGATTAATTTATTTTTCATTATTATTGCAAAAATTATACATAAAATTATGGGAATACTTAAAAAAGGATCAACCACTGATATGTAATTCCAAGAAATTCTTTCATCAGAAAATGGCCATAAAAGCTGTGTCCCGTAACTTGTGCAAGCGTCTAATAATCCATGTGTAGCATAACCAAGAAAACTAAAAAGATAAGTTTCACCCCAACTTAAATATTTTTTAAAAAGTATTCTTGAAAAGAAAGTTACAATCAAAGCACCTATTGGTATAAAAATTAATGAATGAGTAAATTGTCTATGATATTCTAATTTTAATAAAGGATCTGAAGTAGATCTAATGAAAATGTCTAGGTCAGGAGCCATACCTGCACAACAACCAACTATTGAACCGAAAACAATTTTTTTTTTATTTGAGATTGTTTGAGCAAAAATTGCACCAAATGCGCCTTGAGTAACAGGATCCATAATATAAACCAAAATTATTAAATGAGCTATCTATACACTAAGTTTTCTTGACTGTTTATATTTTTTTCATTTAACATATTCAATTAATTACAAGAGATCATTTAATGAACCAAATTAACTTAATTAATAAAGAATATGACGTCATAATTGTTGGTGCTGGGTTTTCAGGATTATATCAATTGATATGTCTTAGAGATCAACTTGGTATGAATTGTCTTGTTATAGAAACAGGAGACGATGTTGGTGGTACATGGTATTGGAATCGTTATCCAGGAGCAAGATGTGATACTGAAAGCCACGCCTACTCTTATTATTTTTCAGACGAATTGTTAAAAGAATGGACATGGTCAGAGCGATATCCGGGTCATGCTGAGATTAGAAGATATATGAATTTTGTTGCTGACAAATTTGATCTTAAAAAAGATATTTTATTTAACAACAAAGTAACAAGTGCTCAATATAATGAAGATAAAATTTGTTGGGAAATCACAACCAACAATAAAATAAATTTTAGGTGTAGATTTTTAATTACGGCAGTTGGATGTTTATCAAATGCAAATATTCCTCAAATTGAAGGATTAGAAAATTTTAAAGGTAAATATTACCATACAGGCAATTGGCCAAAAAATGGTGTTTCATTTGTTGGTAAAAAAGTTGGTCAAATTGGAACAGGTTCTACTGGAATACAAGCAGTGCCAGTTATTGCTGAAGAAGCTAAGCATTTAACAGTTTTCCAAAGAACGGCAAATTATAGTGTACCTGCAAGGAATAAACCTCTAACTGAAAATTTCAAAAGCCATGTTAAAGAAAAATTTAAGTATTACAGAGAATTACTTAAAAAAACACCTAATGGACACCCTTTTGAAATATCAGATCGTCTTGTTGCTGATTTTGAAGAAAAAGAAATACAAGAGATTTATGAAAAAGCATGGGAAAAAGGTGGTTTACAGTTCAGAGGATCATTCAGTGATTTAGTTACTAATGTTGAAGCTAACAAAACAGCCTCAGATTTTATAAAAAATAAAATTAATAAAATTGTGTTAAATAAAAAGTTTGCTGCAATCTTATCGGATATTGATCACCCTTATGCAGGTAAACGTCCACCAATAGACAGTAACTATTTTGAAACCTATAACAGAAAAAATATTAATCTTGTTGATATTAGAAGTAATCCTATTACACACATAAATGAAAAAGGAATTCAAACTGAAAAAGAACATTTTGATCTAGATATTATTGTTTTTGCTACGGGTTATGATGCGATGACTGGGCCACTACTGAATATGAATATTACAGGCAAAAATAATTTGAAACTAAGTGAAGCTTGGAAAGATGGACCAAAAACATTTTTAGGACTTCAAATACCAGGTTTCCCAAATATGTTTACAATTACTGGACCAGGTAGCCCATCTGTTCTTACAAATATGCCTATAGCTATTGAGCAACATGTTGAATGGATTAGGGATTGTATAGATTTTATGAATAAAAAAGAACTTACTACAATAGAAACTGATACTAAATCAGCAGAAGAATGGGGAAATGAAGTCAACAATGTTGCAAACAAAACTTTACTACCTACCGTAAAGCATTCTTGGTATCTAGGTGCAAATATTCCAGGTAAACCTCAACTTTTCATGCCTTATGCTGGTGGACTACCCAGATATAGAAAAACGTGTGAAAATATTAAAAATAATAATTACAAAGAGTTTAGTTTAAATTAAAATTTAACCATCTCCTGAGTTTTTAATTACATTAATTTTAGTTCTAATTTTTTTCATTCTCTCTTCAAGTTCATTTTTCTTAGGAGGGTTCTTTGAGTCTAATTGATCTAAAAGGTTAGAAATTTCATTTGCTAATTCGTTACTTTGTTTGTTTGAATCTAAGAGCCTCAACTGAGTCTTTCTTATTAAAGCTCCCAAAATGACATTCGATTTAATGATTTCTTTAAAGTAAGATTTAGGTATTATTTTTGTAACTAATTTTTGAGTACATACCTTAGCAGTTACAGTTCTTGGAACATTGAGTAAAATTGAGGTCTCTCCAAATATTTCTCCCATACCTAGTCTATTCAGTTTTAATCCATCCTTTGTTTCAATGTTGACATATCCCTCTAAAATTAAATATGCTTCTTTTGGATCACCTCCCACTTCGTAAATTATTTCACCGGGTTCCCAAATTATTGACTTACCATTTTCTTGCATCAAATATTCCTTTAAATATTATGATTCAATTATTGTACAGGAATAGCCAAAGGCTCCATCCAAAAGATATATCCATAAAAAATTAAATAACAATAGAATAACCCATAAGCCCACCATGGCTTTGGTTTAAATGATTTACTTCTTTCATCAATTTCTTCCAATTCTTCTTTATAGTTTTTGTAGTAATTCATCATAAAATTAGATCTACCCAATTAACTTCTCCACATTAAATTATATTTATACATCAAAAAAAACTGTTTCTTTATCTCCTTGTAAAAATACATCAAAAATATAAAGATTTTTTTTAATCTTTTTTGCTACAAGGCTGTGAATATTTCCTTTATTATTTTTTATCATAGATAAAATTGGATCGTTTATCAAATCATCACCTTCAAAGTATATTCTGGTATTTAAAGTCATATTTAGACCTCTAGACGAAATTGATAAACAAATATGTGGGCTTTGATTTTTCCCATTAAGATTTTGAACTTGTCCAGGTTTAACTGTAAATAACTTAAATTGTTTTGTTAATTTATCTGGAATAAATCGTGCAAACCCATTGTCTTCAAGAAATTGGCCATTTTCGTCACATTGCCAACTTTCTAGCATCACGTCGTCTAATGCAATACCATTTCCATCAAAGACTGAACCTTCGACAGTTATCATTTCAGTTTCATTTTTATTTTTATTTTTAAATGGCACCTCACCCAAATCATTTTTATATAAATTATTTATTTTTATTTTATTTGGCATGCAACCTATATGAAGAAATGGACCAGCTGTTTGAAAAGGAGTTTCATCAAGAATATTTTTAGAGTTTTTCAAGTTAAAGCCCTTCTTGTCTATTTTCAAAGTATGTTTGTTTTACTCCTCTTAACACAATATCAAATTTGTAAGCTAATATGTTTTGAATGTTTGATCGCGAAGTATCTAATTTTCCAACTAAACTCTTTTTTGCTTTCTCATCCGCAATAGAATTTACCATTGGACATAGGTTTATCAGTGGATCACCTTCAAAATACATTTGTGTAATTAACCTTTGTCCAAAGCTTTCCCCAAATATTGAAAAATGAATATGCATTGGTCTCCACTCTATTCCACGATTTGGATAAGGGTATGGTCCAGGTTGAATAGTTAAAAATTCGTAGGAGCCATCTGATGAAGTTATAGAACGCCCACAGCCTGAAAAATTAGGATCAATGGGTGCAGGATTTTTATCGTCCTGATGTAAATATTTACCAGCAGCATTAGCTTGCCAAATTTCTATTAACGCACCTTTGATTGGATTGGAAAATTGATCGGAAACAGTTCCATGGACAATAATTTTATGACCAAGCGGGGACATTTTTTTTTTGGAAAAATTTAATGTAAGATCATTATCTAACTTACCTATAATTTTTTTATTAAATATTGGCCCGAAAATCTCTGAATTATTGGATGGTATTGAAAATTTTTTTTTCTTTGGAGCCCTAAAAATACTAGATTTATAATCAGGAAAATCTATTTCTGGTTGTTTTTTATAATTTCTTTTTACTAATGATTTAACATTCATGCTTTTACCTAAGTTTTAAGAAATGTATTTTATTAGTTTTAGTAAGGTAAACCAACATAATTTTCTGCCAAAACTCTTTGGGATGCAACAGAATTTTCCAAATACTCTATTTCAGAATCTTGGATTCGTTGATCAAAAGAAGATTGATCAGGAAATTTATGAAAAGTTGTAGTCATCCACCAACTAAACCTAATAGCTTTCCAAACTCTAGACAGGGCATTATTTGAATACATTTTTAAATCATCATTTGTATTAAATTTATAATAATTATTCAGAGCGTTGTGCAAATAGTGTACATCTGAAACTGCTAAGTTTAGACCTTTCGCTCCAGTTGGGGGCACAATATGTGCGGCATCTCCAACTAAAAATAATTTTTCCCAACTCATCGGCTCACAAACAAAAGACCTAAGTGGTGCTATAGATTTTTCAATTGAGCTTCCAGTTATAATTGTATCTGATGCTTCAGTTGGAAGTCTCTTTTTTAATTCATCCCAAAATTTTTGGTCTGACCAATTCTCTATTTTTTCATCTAACGAAGTCTGTATATAATATCTACTTAAATTTTCGTTTCTCATTGAGGCCAAGGCAAAACCATTACCATGATTTGCATAAATTAATTCATCACTTACAGGTGGTGTTTCTGATAAAATCCCCAACCATCCAAAAGGATATGTTCTCTCATAAGTTTTAATTATTGATTTTGGAATTATACTTCTACTTACTCCATGAAATCCATCACATCCTGCGACCAAATCACACATAATCTTTTTCTCTACACCATTTTTTTTAAATGTTACAAATGGTTTATCAGTGTCAATGGCTTGAGGAAGAACATCTTCTGCGTTGTTAATTATTATACCATTTTCTTTTTTAATCTTTCTATATAAATCTTTTGTTACTTCAGTTTGTCCATAAACTGTTACGTGTTTATTAGTTAATTGTTTTAAATTAATTCTAAATCCATGATTTTTGAATGAGAGTTGTATGCCATCGTGATTAAAGCCTTCCTTTTTAAGCCTATTTGAAACGCCTGCTTTCTCAAGCATTTCAATTGTACCATTTTCCAAAACACCAGCCCTGATTCTACCTATGACATGTTCTTCAGATTGTTTTTCAAGAACTATATTATCAATCCCATCAACTGACAAAAGTCTTGACAAAAGCAACCCTGATGGACCGCCTCCAACTATAACAACATTTGTCCTCATTAAAATTAACCCTTAATTCATTATTATTTCAGATAATTTACTAACAAAAATATACATCCTATTATCTGCAGAAAATTTATAGAAACTGAAAATTTGTGTAATTTATTAAATTTGTTTTCATTATTCAAATCTTTAGCTTTATTTATCATTGGCATTAAAATTTGTCTTGAAAAAATAAATCCAATCATAATAAGTAAAAAAATTAATATTGATGATTTATTTACATAATAGATGGAAATAATAAGGCCTATTAAGCTCAAAACAAAACCAAACAGATAATATTTAGGAAAGAAAATTCTTAGAAATTTAGATGATTGTTTTTCATCTAAAACTTTAAAAACTGAAGTTGCTACAACTATGGGAAAAAACATCATGAAACTTAATATGGCTGCAGCCATTAATATTAACAATTTTTACTCCTTAACAAATAAATAATTTTATTTTTTTATACCAATTATTATTATAAAGTATATTGCGTTTTAATAAAGTTACCATGAGTAATTAGTATGAATAAAAATATAAAACCTTATTCTGTAGATACATTAATTGCAGAAAAAGAAATAAAAAAAAGAATTATTGAATTAGGTAAAGAGGTAAACCTTTTTTACAAAAATACAGATAAACTATTGGTTGTTGGATTGTTAAGAGGCTCTTTTGTATTTATCGCAGATTTAGTTCGAGAGCTAAAAATACCAGTTGAGGTTGATTTTATGACTGCCTCTAGCTACGGAAACTCAATGCAATCTTCAAATAATATTCGAATATTAACAGATTTAAATACAGATATAAAAAACTTAGATGTACTATTAGTAGAAGACATTATTGATACTGGTCATACATTAAACCAAGTTATAAAGTTACTTAAAAGCAGAAAGCCAAAAAGTTTAGAAGTTTGCTGCCTACTTAATAAGTTTTCACGTAGGGAAACTAATATTGAAAGTAAATGGGTTGGTTTTGATATTCCAGATGAGTTTGTAGTTGGTTATGGAATTGATTATGCTCAAGATAACAGGCATTTACCATTCATTGGTAAAGTAGTTCAGTAAAATAGGGAATAGCTCTAATTATTTACCTTATTTAGGATAATCGTGGAGATTTCAAAAAGCTATTCCCTTCATTATGAGTTTTGCAAATTATATGCCAAAAAAATTTATATTTATTCTATTTTACTAAAATCTTTTAAATCAATTCTGGGAGAATATTCAACCTCACATTCTCCTTCTGTAAATGAGACTGTTCCTCCCATTTCTCGAATATCTTGCCAAAATTGATTAGTCCACCCAGCTCTTTGTTTGTTTACGTAATCCTTATTTTTGAAAAGATGAAATATTTCTATTGAGTTTTCGGTTATATTTGTAAAAGCTCTAATTATCATATCTCCATCTTGAAACATATCTTTACTCCTACTTTTTAGAGCATTTATTATAGCCTCTTTTGCCAATTTATTTTGAAACTTGATTGATCTGGTCACAGCCCACATTATCTTCTCCTTTTAATTCAAAAATTTAAAAATTATTAACTCCATGGTTTGATCACTATTTTTATTGCATCATCTATTCTTTCTCTTGCATACTTTAAAGCAGTAGGTAGATCTGATAATTTAAAAGTATGAGTGTGTACTAGGTTTGCATTAAATCTTTTTTCTTTCATAAATTGCATAGCTCTGTGAGTAGCACTTTTACCTTCACCTCTTATTCCAAACATGTAAATATTATTAATAACCATATGTGGAATATTAACTTCAACTGGTTCATGAGGAAAAGCAGCGAGACATATTTTGCCTCCTCTGTTTGTCATCATAATTGCATCGTTTA
>CACHVW010000010.1 GCA_902583415.1 uncultured SAR116 cluster alpha proteobacterium
ATCTACGACTATTTTTGGAAAAAAATTAGATTTACCCTTCTATTGTGCACCAACTGCTTTACAAAGGTTGTTTCATTATGATGGAGAAAGGGCTGTTGGAAAAGCGGCACAAAAATTTGGAACTATGTTTGGAGTATCTTCATTAGGTACAGTAAGTGTTGAGGAAATATCTTCTATAGTTTCCACACCTAAAATGTTTCAATTTTACTTTCATAAGGATAGGGGTCTTAATGATAGCATGCTTGAGAGAGTTAAAGCAGCTAAATTTGACGTTTTAGCTCTTACTGTTGATACAATTACTGGAGGAAATCGAGAAAGAGACCTTAGAACAGGATTTACATCTCCACCTAGGCTAACTCTAGCAAGCCTGTTTAGTTTTGCGTCTAAACCAATGTGGGCAATAAATTACTTAACAAAACCTAAATTTGAGTTACCACAATTACAAGACCACGTAAGTGAAGGAACGAATACAGCAACATCAATTGGTAACTATTTTTCATCAATGTTAGATCAATCTATGAATTGGAAAGATGCTGAACGTTTATGTACAAAATGGGGAGGTCATTTTGCACTTAAAGGTATAATGAGTGTTGAGGATGCCAAAAAAGCTATTGATATTGGCTGTACTGGGATTATGGTTTCAAATCATGGTGGACGACAATTAGATGGAGCAAGAGCTCCTTTTGACCAATTAGCTGAAATTGTTGATGCGGTAGGTGATAAAATTGATGTAATTTGTGAAGGGGGAATCCAAAGAGGCACTCATATTCTAAAAGCTTTATCTGTAGGTGCTAAAGCTTGTTCAGGTGGCAGAATGTATTTATATGCCCTAGCTTCAGCTGGTCAAAAAGGAGTTGAAAGGGCGCTTAGCTTGTATCGAGCAGAACTAGAAAGAGATATGAAATTAATGGGATGCACAACTGTTAAAGAATTAGATAGATCTAATATAAAGTTCAGACATAATTATTAAAATTATTAAATTCATTAAATCCTTACC
Organism: uncultured SAR116 cluster alpha proteobacterium; assembly: GCA_902583415.1. Taxonomy (GTDB): domain Bacteria; phylum Pseudomonadota; class Alphaproteobacteria; order Puniceispirillales; family Marisalimonadaceae; genus Marisalimonas. The sequence continues at coordinate 998 of CACHVW010000010.1, forward strand.
TGGATTTATTTCTAGAGCTTTCTTTATCAGATCAGTTCCAATCACGTCTTGGAGCTCTCAAGAACCAAACATTATTTTTCCTAAATTTGAAACATTCTCTTTTCTTTGTTTAGGTTTGTTCTTATTTGGTTTAGGGGAGAGTATTTTAGTTATTTCTCAAAATGGCGTAACTCCCTGGACTGTTTTAGCAGAAGGGGTTGCTAAAAAAGTTCATATTGGAATTGGTCTATCTACCTTTATAATTAGTTGCATTGTTTTGGTTTTTTGGATCCCATTAAAACTTAAACCAGGGTTAGGTACAATTATGAATATAATAATAATTGCATTAACTATGGGAGCTACAATACCCTTCCTTTATTTTCTTAATGACATTTTTAACCCCATATTTCTATCTTTTTTTGGAACATGGTTGGTAGGTTTTGGAAGTGGGATTTATTTAATTGCTAATCTAGGGCCCGGAACTAGAGATGGGCTTATGACAGGAATTTCCAAAAGATATAGTAAACCCATAAGTTTGGTTAGGTTTAGCATTGAGTTTCTGGTTGTTTTTATAGGTTGGCTTTTGGGTGGAACATTAGGATTTGGGACTATCATTTTTGCAGTTTGTATTGGTCCATTTGTAGCTTTGAGCCTTAAGATAGTTACTTTATTGAAGAATTAGAAACTCTAAATTGTTTTTAGAAATAATGAAATACCTAATATAATTAAAGTAATTAATATACTTATTCTAAATTGTTTTTGATTGATTTTGTCTCTTATCCTAGTTCCTATTTGTTGGCCTAAAAATGCAGGAATAATTAAAAGAATACTAAAAAAAAGATCTTCTTTTGTAGCAAAACCATAATAAATTAGAGATCCATACAAAGGAAAAGAACCAATAAAATACATCGTTGAAACTGTTCTAACAAACTTTTCTTTGGGTAAATCTACAGCTACAATATATGCTAGCATTGGAGGACCATAAAATGTAGATAATCCTCCTAAAATTCCTGATCCAAAGCCTATGATTGATGTGATAATCTTTTCATGAATATTTTTTATATTATTAATTTTAAAGCCAAAACAATTAATTAATGCTGCAAAAATTATTGATATGGCAATGATTTGAGTAACTGTATTTAGATTTATTTCTAATATTAATCTAGCCCCAACAATGAGACCGAACACAAGAAACAAAAACATTGGTAGGAATCTATAACTAGAGATTCCTTGCTTAAATTGTATTTGCAAAAAATTTGTTAGAAAAATTGGTGCGCAGAGAAGTATCATTGCAGTAGTAGCAGGTATTGTGAAGGCTATAATTGGGAGTGCGACCATGGGCATTCCAAAGCCAAGAGTTCCCTTAATAAGTCCTCCAGCTAGAACAGCTAAAATTATAATTAATACTATTGTTGGGTCATTATACATTGTTTATCTAAAAAAAATGTGGCATTGATAATTACGTTTGTATTATTATACTTAACAAGTAAAGCTTTATTTTTGTTTAACTAAATGAATAACTTGATAAATTTTCTTAAAACCCGAAGGTCTATAACGGCTAAAAATATGAATGCAGGTCATATTAAAGAAAGTGACCTTAATGATATACTAGCGTGTGGAATTAGAGTGCCGGATCATGGTGCTTTAAATCCTTGGTTATTAACTGTTATAAAAGATAATGCGAGATCCAGAATAGGTGAAGAAATTTTAGTGCCTGAATTTATTCAAAATAATCCTGAAGCAACACAAGATGAAATAGATTTTGAAAAAAACAGATTTTTAAGAGCTAGTGCTGTGATAGCAGTCTTATTTAAACCTGTTTCACATCCAAAAATACCATCATGGGAGATGGAATTATCTACTGGAGCAGTATGTTCAAATATACTTGTTGCAGCTCAATCTTTAGGTTATGCCGCTCAGTGGTTAACAGAGTGGTATTCTTACAATGATAGAATGATAAAGGAAGTTGGTGGAAACCCAGAAACTGATAAACTAGCTGGTTTTATTTACATTGGAGATAAAGAAAAAGAGCCAGTTGAAAGAAGAAGGCCTAAGACAGAAAATGTAATTAATTTTTTAATAGAATAATTTTAAACTTCTTGTTGGTTAAGGCATTTTTCAAAAATATCTTTATCAACATTTCCACCAGATGCAATTACTAGAACATTTTTATCTCTAATATCTATTTTATTAAATATAGCAGCTGCTAGTGCAACTGCGCCACCAGGTTCAAGAACAATCTTAAGATATTTAAATGCTGTGTTCATTGCAATTAAAGCTTCTTTATCTGAAACTGACAAACCAGATGTTAGATTTAATTTGTTGATTTCAAAGGTAATTTTTCCTGGTTTATCAGCCAAAAGTGCATCGCAAATAGAAGTATGTTTCATAGAATTTGGAATTATAGAATTTTCTTTAAGTGATTTTTTGGTATCATCAAAATTTTCTGGTTCAACAGAATATACTTTTACATTTTGAAATTTTGCTTTTAATGCCGTACTTATACCAGCAATAAGACCACCGCCTCCGCAACAACATAAAACAATGTCAGGTTTAACATTTATTTCATTTAATTGTTCAATACATTCTATACCAGCAGTTCCTTGCCCAATTATAACTTTTTCATCATCAAAGGGTGGAATAACCTTGGCATTTATGTCCTTTGCTATTTTTTTTCCTATTTCTTCTCTATTTTCATTATTCCTGTCATACTTTATAATTGTTGCACCCCAAAAAGCTGTACCATTTAATTTTGCCTTTGGAGAATCTTCTGGCATTACAATTGTTGCTTGGCGACCCGTTATTTTTGATGCAGCAGCAACCGCTTGAGCATGATTACCACTTGACCATGCTACAATTTTTTTAATGTCAGATGGCAACTCGAGAATTGAATTCATAGCACCTCTAAATTTAAATGCTCCAATAGTCTGTAGATTTTCAGCTTTTAAAAAGATATTAGATTCTAATCTCTCATTTATATATTGAGATTGTAAAATAGGAGTTCTAACAACTTTCCCCTTTAATCTTCTAGATGCTTCTAATATTGAATCATATGTAACATTAATATTTACCATTAAGATTACCCTAAATTTTTTTTACTATAACTTGTTAATTTTAAATGACATGATTATGATAAACAAATCATTTTTTTTGGCGAGGTATTTTATGTTATTTCATGGTTCATACACTGCTTTATTAACTCCATTTAAAGATAACAAAGTTGATTTTGGTGCTTATAGAAAATTAATAGATTTTCAAATAGAGAATGGAACAAATGGCTTAGTTCCAGTTGGAACAACTGGCGAGTCACCCACTCTATCACATGATGAACATAAAAAACTTGTAGAAGTATGCATAGAGCAGTCTAACGGAAGAGTCCCCGTAATAGCAGGTGCAGGCTCAAATTCAACGAATGAGGCTGTTGATTTTGTAAAACATGCATGTTCTGCAGGTGCTGATGGTTTGTTAGTTGTTACACCTTATTATAATAAACCTACTCAGTCAGGATTAATAGCTCACTACAACGAGCTAATTAAAAATTCAACTAAACCAATAATTATATATGATATACCAGGCCGTTCTGTAATAAAGATGAATGACACAACTATGGCTAAACTAGCAGAAAATCCTCTAATTGTAGGTGTTAAGGACGCAACTGCTGATTTAGCAAGACCTACAAGGTTGCAAAATTTAATTGGTGAAGATTTTATTCAATTATCTGGAGAAGATGGGACAGCATTAGCATATTTGGCAGCAGGTGGTAGTGGTTGTATATCTGTAACAGCAAATATAGCTCCTAAATTACTATCAAGGATGCATAATGCTTGGAAACAAGGAGATATCTCGACTGCTCAAGAAATAAATAAAAAACTTATGCCTTTACACGATGCATTATTTTATGAGACAAGCCCAGGTCCACTAAAGTATGCTGCATCCCTAATAGGACTATGTTCTTCTGAGGCAAGGCTTCCAATTGTAGAAATTGAAGAAGTTAGTAAAACATATGTAAAAGATGCTCTTGGAAAAGCAGGGTTATTATAAATTATTGTGCTTTAAATGAATAAAAAAAAAATCAATAAAGGTATTTCCCAAGGTAGAGTTGCTGAAAATAGACGTGCAAAATTTGATTATTCTATTATTGACACTGTAGAAGCTGGAATTGTTTTGTTAGGCAGTGAAGTGAAAAGTTTAAGACTTGGAAGAGCTAGTATAAATGAATCATATGCAACCAACGAATTTGGACAAATTGTTTTAGTAAATTCTAATATTCCAGAATACAATTTAGCTGCATCAGGTCAAAATCACAATCCAAAAAGAGTGAGGCGTCTTTTAGTACATAAAAAAGAAAGAAATAAAATTTTGGGGCAAATAAAAAAAGATGGATGTACCGTTGTGCCTTTAAGTTTGTATTTCAATAATAAAGGTTTGGCTAAAATATCTTTAGGAATTGCAGAAGGTAAAAAGAAAGCTGACAAAAGAGATGTGATTAAAAAAAGAGATTGGGATAGAGAAAAACATAGAATATTAAAAAACAACAATTAAATCTTGTATTATTTAACAATTAACTTCTATATCAACTTATGCAAAATCATAAAATAATAATTGGGATTGGTGGAAATTTAAAGTCTATTGATGGAACTCATCCAATTAAGGTTGCCATGAAGGCAATTAGGTATTTTAATGATTATTCAATTAAGGTCACTGATCAGTCAAGTTGGTATGAGACTGAACCAATTCCGAAAAGTGAACAACCCAATTTTTTTAATTGTATTGTTTTTGCGAACACAATCTTAAATGAGTTAGATGTTTTAAAATCATTACATGAAATAGAATATAAACTTGGTAGAAGAAGAAAAGTAGCAAATGAAGCAAGGGTAATTGATTTAGATCTTATTGATTATTCAAATAAAATATTACGAAATAAAGAAATTATTGTTCCTCATCCAAGGGCGCATCAAAGAAAATTTGTAATGGAACCATTAGCAGAATTAGATAAAAACTGGGTTCATCCAGTTTTAAAAACAAATATCAAAAAAATATTAAAAAATTTAGACGATCAAAATATAAAAATTTTAAATGAAAAAAATTTAATTTGATTTTTTAGTATTTATTATTTATTAAATCATCAGAAATATGGAGAATTATTACTATGGCACGTGTTACCGTTGAAGACTGTGTTAAAAAGATACCTAATAGATTTGATCTTGTAATTGCTGCTGCTCAACGTTCTAGAGAAATTTCAAATGGAATTTCCATAGAAGTTGATAGAGATAATGATAAAAATCCTGTTGTTTCTCTTCGTGAAATAGCGTCAGAAGCAGTTGATGCTGAAAGTTTGCAGGAAAGATTTATACGTTCTATGCAAAAAAATTTAAATAAAGAAGATACTAATCTAGAAGAAGAAGCGTCATTAGAAGAAGAATTTGCTGCTTATTTAAATGAATCCAAGTCAGAAAAAATAAACAATGATGACTTTATTTTAAATAAAATTAGACAAGAAGAAGAAGGTTCTTTTGAAGACATATCTGAAGAAAAGATTAAGAATGAAGATTAAAATTTTTAATTACTAGATTATTTATTATAGATAAGTAGATTTATATAATATAATATTATGTGATGATTATAACAGCATCACAACTTTATAAAAAAATAATTAAATATGATAGCTTTGTCTCATATAGCGCTATCAATGATGCTTATAATTTATCAAAGAAAGCTCATGCAAATCAATTCCGAGGAAGTGGCGAAGCTTACTTTACTCATCCCTTAGCTGTAGCTGATTATTTGGTTGATATGAGATTAGATTCCTCCACAATTATTACAGCTCTTCTTCATGATGTTGTTGAAGATAGTGAAATTACTCTAAAAAAAATTGAAGATAAATTTGGATCTGAAATATCAAAACTTGTTGACGGGGTAACTAAACTATCCAAGTTAGATTTAAAATTTGGATTTGCTCAAGCTGAAAACTTTCGTAAACTTTTACTAGCATCGTCGGATGATATTCGAGTTTTGTTAGTAAAATTAGCTGACAGATTGCATAATATTAGAACAATTGATGGTATTAAAAACGATGAAAAAAAGTCCAAAATTTGTTTTGAGACTTTAGAGATTTTTGCTCCATTAGCAGAACGCTTAGGTATTAATGCTATTCAAAGAGAATTAGAAGATAGATGTTTTGCGGTTTTGAAACCAGAAACTCGTGACTCAATATTAAAGCGTTTAAAATTAATATATTCCCAAGATGAATTGAATATTCCATACATAACAAAAGAAATTGAAACTTTTTTAAAAAAAAATAATATCAAATGTTTGGTTACGGGAAGGATTAAAAGTAGTTATTCAATTTGGAAAAAAATGCAATATAAAAATTTAAGTATGGATCAATTGTCTGATATAATGGCATTCAGAGTTATTGTTGATGATGTACCTAGTTGTTATAAAAGTCTTGGATTATTGCATCAAGAATATACTGCAATAATGGGACGTTTTAAGGACTATATTTCTGCTCCTAAAAGAAATGGTTATCAATCACTTCATTCAAGTCTAATCGGACCTAAGAAAACAAGAATAGAAGTACAAATTAGAACTTCAATTATGAATGAATTTGCTCTTAATGGAGTTGCTGCACATTGGATTTACAAAGAGGGTGCAAAATGGTCAGAAGGTATAAAATATAAGTGGGTAAGAGAATTAATTCAAATTATTGAAGAAAGCAGTGAACCAGAAGAATTTTTAGAAAATACTAAATTAGAAATGTATAATGACCAAATTTTTTGTTTTACGCCAAACGGAAATTTAATAATTTTACCCAAAGGAGCAAATGCTATTGACTTTTCATATGCTGTTCATTCTGAAATTGGCAATGCTGCAGTCGGTGCTAAAATAAATAATAAAAATAGATTGATAACTACAGAAATTAAAAATGGAGATCAAGTAGAAATTTTAACTTCTAAAAATGGTTTTCCAGATCCAAAATGGATAGAAATATGTACTACTGGAAAGGCTAAATCAGCTATAAAAAGATTCATAAGAAATAGAGAAATTAAAGAGTTCCTTCAATTAGGAACCGCGTTACTTCAAAAAGAGTATAGACAACAAAACAAGAGAATGCACGAAAAAAGTTTAATAAAAGTAATTGATAAATTTGGACTTTCTGACGTGGAAGAATTACTTATTGAAATAGGAAAAGGAAATATAAAATCAAGAGATGTGTTAAATTTTTTATATCCAGAAAAAGCAAATTCAAAAAGTAAATTGCCAATTTTAAAAAAACCTCAATTACAAGAAAGTATGAAAATAAAAGGTGTAATTTCTGGAATGGCAATACATTATGCGCATTGTTGTCATCCATTGCCTGGTGAACGTATTGTAGGAATTGTTACCACAGGTAAAGGGATTACTGTTCATGCTTTAGATTGTTTTGCCTTAGAAAAATTTAATGATATGCCTGAGGTATGGCTTGAAATATCGTGGGATAGAGAAGGTGAATCTTTTCATAAAGGTAGTCTAGTGACAGTTTTGTCAAATGAGCCTGGCAGTTTAGCGGATGTTACTAAAATAATAAGTTTAAATGATGGAAATATATCTAACATCCAAGTGGTTTCAAGAGATTTAGATTTTTATAAGTTTAATATTGATTTAGAAGTTAGAAATTTAAGTCATTTAAACCAAATAATTGCAGCAATAAGGTTGTCTAATTTTGTAGAAAGTGTACAAAGAGGTAAGGATTAGGTGGAGCGCATATATAGTTAATTTTAATTTATATTACAAAAATTTGTTAAGTAAGGTTAATAGAATTATATCTTATTATAAATTAAGATTAGCTCGTTTACCTGGTTCTAATTATGCCATCTCTTCAGGCTTTGCGTGTGGGGCAATGGTTTCCTTTACACCTCTTCTAGGATTTCATTTTGTTTTAGCTGTAGTTTTTGCTTATTTGATAAGAGGTAACTTTATAGCAGCATTAATTGGAACAGTGGTTGGGAATCCCCTAACTTTTCCGTTTATTTGGGGATTGATATATAAAATTGGTACTTATGTTACACAAATTGAGCTAGGGAAATTAACTCATGAAATAAATTTTGATATGATAGTAAACCAAACTTATGAAATTTTTTTCCCAATGCTTGTAGGTGGTGTGATTATAGCGCCTTTAGTTTGGATAATAAATTACTATATTATCTATAGTTTTATTGCGTCTTTCAAGAAAAGAAGAAATAAAAAAAATAAAAGGCTATTATAATGAAAAGACATGTTAGGTTAGGCATAAATATTGACCATGTTGCTACACTCAGGAATGCTCGTGGTGAAAATTATCCAGAAGTTACTGAAGCTGCAAGGATTGTTGAAAAATGTGGCGCAGATTTAGTAACTGTGCATGTAAGAGAAGATAGAAGACATATCAATGAAAAGGATCTAGGCGACATTTTGAACGCTATTAATATTCCAGTTAATCTTGAAATTGGGGCAAATTCAGAAATGATTAAGATTGCAAATGAATACAAGCCTAAATGTGTATGCTTTGTTCCAGAAAAACGAAAAGAAATTACCACGGAAGGTGGTTTAGATGTAGTAAATAATTTTGATAAATTAAAAAAGTTCATTAAATCATTATCTAATGATAATATAAAAATAGCTATTTTTATTGATCCAGATAAAGATCAATTAATTGCTTCTCAAAAATTAGGTGTAAAAACAATCGAGTTCCATACTGGTAGTTATGCAAATGCCTTTATTAAAAAAAATAATGTTGATTTAGAATTAAAAAAAATTATCGAAAGTACTACTTTTGCAAAAAAAATAGGTTTAAATTGTCATGCAGGTCATGGCTTAACTTTTGATAACGTAGGTGCAATTGTATCGATAAATGATATTATTGAATTAAATATAGGACATTTTATTATAGCTAATTCTATTTTTGATGGGTTGGAAAATTCAATATTAAAAATGCGTAAAGTAATTTCAGAAGCAATTAAATGATTATTGGAATTGGAACAGATATTTTGAATTTAGAGAGACTAAAAAAAATTATGAATAAATATGATCAAAAGTTCATTGATCGAATTTATGGGAAGAATGAGATTGAAATTTCAAAAGGTAAATTAAATAACTCTATTAATTTTTTTGGAAAAAGATTTTCGGCAAAAGAAGCAACTTGGAAGGCTTTAAGTCCTACCAGAGGAAAAGGACTTTTTTTTAGAGAAATAGAAATTTTAAATGATATCAATGGTAAACCATATTTATTTTTTTCAGGTAAAACAAAAGAATTTATTGGAAAAAAAGAAAAAATTTTAAAAGCCAAATTAAAATTTGATATCTCTCTATCTGACGATACTCCATTTGTTATTTCTTTTGTTGTAATTTCACTTGCTCCTTATGTTTAGCTATTGCATAAAATTAATTATTTAAACAACTCAAACCTTTGGAGTATATTTATGAAAAATTCTATTAAAGAGCTATTTAAAACACTGTTAATTGCTGGCTCAATAGCTATTTTTTTTCGTTCTATTTTTTTCGAGCCTTTCAATATTCCGTCAGGTTCTATGATACCAACTTTGTTGGTGGGTGATTATTTATTTGTTTCAAAATACTCATATGGTTATTCAAAATATAGTTTTCCATTTGGATTGTTGCCTATAAAAGATAGAGTATTATATAAAACTCCACAAAGGGGAGATGTGATTGTTTTTAGAAAACCAGGAAATGAAACAATTGATTATATTAAAAGGTTGGTTGCTCTTCCTGGTGACACAGTACAAGTTAAAGGAGGTATTCTCTACATTAATTCAAAAAAAGCTAAAAGAATTAAGACAAATATAGGGATAATGAAAAATGTATTAGGTGAAGAAAAAGTTACACAATATGACGAGGTTTTTGAAGGATCAAAAAATCACAAGATAATTGAGGCTAGTGACAATGATCTTTTTGACAATACAGGTTTATACAAAGTCCCAGCAAAACATTTTTTCTTCATGGGTGATAATAGAGATAATAGCATAGACAGTCGAACACCAGAAGTTGGCTTTGTACCAATGAGAAATTTAATTGGCAAAGCAGAAATCATTTTTTTCTCCCATGATGGAGCCGCTTCAATTTTTGAATTTTGGAAGTGGCATAAAGCTATACGGTTTTCAAGAATTGGCAAGGCAATTGAATAGTGTGTACAAATAAACTAGAAAAACAGATTAATTATAAGTTTAAAAATATTGCTTTGTTAGAAGAAGCTATTACACATTCTAGTTTTCAAAAAAATAATTTGAAAATTAAAAAAAAAAATTATGAAAGGCTAGAATTTCTTGGCGACAGAGTTTTAGGTTTGGTATTATCAGAATATCTTTTTAAAACCTTTCCTAATGCCAAAGAAGGTGTTTTAGATAATTATTTTCAAAAATTTGCTAACCAAGAAAATTTATTTAATTATGCGAAAAAAATTAATCTTTCTGTTTTTTTAAAGACACAAAAAGGTGATAATTTAAAAAATAATAAATCTATATTGAGTGATGTTATTGAGGCAATCATTGGAGCAATTTATATTGATTCAGGATTAAAAAATTGTAAAAATTTTATAATAAATAACATTGTTGATAAAAACTCAATTTATTTCAAACCTTTGAAACATCCTAAGTCTATACTTCAAGAGTATTGTTTAGATCAGTATAATGATCTACCCAAATATAGTATCTTAAATAAATTTGGAAATGAACATCAACCTACTTACGAAGTTTCTGTATCTATTAAAAATCATGAAGTGGTATCAGCAACAGGTACTAATTTAAAAAAAGCTGAAGAAGCTGCGGCAACAAAATTATTAAGTGTTTTAAAAATTTAGAGTTATAAAATAGAAGAGGTGTATATTTAATTTGGGAAAAATAGACTTAAAATCAGGTTTTGTAAATTTGGTTGGAATTCCTAACTCAGGTAAATCTACTCTAATAAATAAATTAGTAGGCAGAAAAATTTCTATAGTATCTCATAAAGTACAAACTACTAGATTTTGTATTAGAGGAATATGTAATTATCATTTATCAACTAAATTGAAAGCGCAAATAATTTTTGTTGACACACCTGGAATTTTTTTTCCAAAAAGAAGACTTGAAAAAGCTATGGTTACTGCTGCGTGGTCAGAGCTAAATTTATCCGATAAAGTGGTTTTTATTCATGATGTTTTAAAAAAAATAGACAATGATACTAAAGAAATAATTGAAAAAATTTTTGAAAAAAAATCTGACGTAATTTTAGTTTTAAATAAAATTGATTTGTTACCAAAGGAAAATCTTCTTAAAAAAATTTCTGAGATAAAAAATTTATATAACTTTGAAGAAACATTTTTGATTTCCGCCAAAAATGGAAGCGGTTGTAACAAGTTAATAGAATATTTAGCAAAAAAAATGCCACCGCACTCTTTTTTTTATGATGAAAATACTATTTCAGATTTACCACAATCTATTTTAGCTTCTGAAATCACAAGGGAAAAGTTGTTTAAAAATCTCAATCAAGAATTGCCATATAATCTCACGGTTGAAACAGAAAAATGGGTAATTAACACTGATGAAAGTGTAAATATACAGCAGACGATATACATTAATAAACAAAGCTACAAACCTATAATAATAGGAAAACAAGGTCAAAATATAAAAAGAATTGGCACTTTGGCTCGTAAAGAACTTGAAAATTTATTAGATTGTAAAATTCATTTATTTTTGCACATTAAATTCAAAAAAAATTGGATGGATGATCCATCTAAATACTTATCTATTGGCTTGAATTATAATGCCTGAATGGAATGATGTTGGTATAATATTATCTGCAAAAAAATATGGTGAAAAAGGTCTGATAGTTAACATTTTGACAGAGACGCATGGACGTTATGTAGGTTGGATTAATAATTATAAAGCAAAAAATTTTTTATCCAGTATTCAGCCTGGTAATTTAGTTAAAGTGTTTTGGAAATCAAGATTAATTGAACAAATGGGAAACTTTAAAATTGAACTAATTTCTTCAATTTCAGGAAAAATTTTTGATGAAAAACTTAAATTACAAGCTTTAATATCGTTATGTTCTTTGTTAGAAAAATTTTTACCTGAAAGACAAAGTTATACTGAGATTTTTAATGCAACAAAAGCCTTCTTAAATGTTTTAGTAATCAATAATGAACTCGATAATAAACAGTGGATTAAAGGATATGTGAAATGGGAAATTGGATTACTGTCTTCTATTGGTTTTTCTCTAGATTTAAAACAATGCGCTGTAACAGGACAAAAAAATAATTTATATTATATAAGCCCAAAAACTGGAAAAGCAGTATCCAAGCAGGGCGCTGGAAAATTTGCTCCAAAACTCTTAAAATTGCCAATGTTTTTAGGAGGTGTAGAAGACAATGGATCAAGTCTTAATGAGCAAATTATTATGGGGTTAAATATAACAACTTATTTCTTCAAAAATAAATTATTACCATCTATTAATGACACTAGAATTATGAATTTACCAAATTCTAGAGATAGATTAGAAAATATGATTAAAAAACAATAATTATAGGGAGTTATTATTAATGAAAAATGAAGATTTACAAAATGAAAATATTAGCCTTACCCCTTTTTCAAAAGCAATCTCTGAGCGATATCTTGCGTATGCATTATCAACAATAACATCAAGATCTTTGCCAGACGTAAGAGATGGTTTAAAGCCTGTTCATAGAAGAGTTTTGTTTGCAATGATGCAATTAAAACTAAATCATAATGTATCATTCAAAAAGTCTGCTCGAGTCGTAGGTGATGTGATGGGAAAATTCCATCCTCATGGGGATGCTGCAATTTATGAATCGATGGTACGAATGGCCCAGGATTTTGCATTAAGATATCCTTTAGTAGATGGTCAGGGTAATTTTGGTAACATCGATGGAGATAATGCAGCAGCCATGAGATACACTGAGGCAAGAATGTCTAAAGCTGCAGAATTATTATTAGCTGATATTGATAAAGATACGGTAGATTTTAGAGTTACTTATGATGACGAGGGTAAAGAGCCTGTTGTATTGCCTTCAGCTTTTCCTAATTTACTGGCTAATGGATCGCAAGGTATTGCGGTCGGTATGGCAACTTCAATTCCTCCTCATAATATTTACGAATTAATCGACTCTCTTCTTCATTTAATTAAATTTCCAAATGCTTCTGATACTACGATTTCTAATTTTGTAAAAGGACCAGATTTTCCTACTGGAGGTATTTTAGTTGAACCAAAATCATCAATTGTAAACTCTTACAAAAATGGAAAAGGTAGTTTTAGATTAAGAGCTAGATGGAACATTGAAAATATAAAAGGTGGACAATGGAAAATAATTATAAGTGAAATCCCTTACCAAGTTCAAAAAAGTAGATTGTTAGAAAAAATCTCTGAGTTGATGGATAATAAATCTCTTCCAATGCTTTCTGATATAAGAGATGAAAGTGCAGAATATATTAGAATAGTCATTGAGCCAAAAAGTAGAAATTTATCGCCTGAAATGATTATGGAAACACTTTTTAAAAAAACCGACTTAGAGGTTAGAGTTTCTCTTAATTTAAATGTAATTGATGATAAAAATATACCTGGCGTGAAATCCTTAAAAGATGCACTGAAATCTTGGTTAGATCATAGGCAAATCATTCTTCAGAGAAAAAGTAAATATAGATTAAATCAAATTGAAAATAGAATTAATATTTTAAATGGTTATATAATTGTATATTTAAACATTGATAAAGTTATCGAAATTATAAGAGAAGAAGATAATCCTAAGGAAGTTTTAATATCATATTTTAAAATAAACGAAATTCAGGCTAATGCTATATTAGATATGCGTCTACGTTCATTAAGGAAATTAGAGGAAATTGAACTAAGAAATGAACTGAGTAAATTAGAAAATGAACAAAATAATCTTAATGAGATTTTGAATAGCATTGATGCTCAATGGAAAGAAATTTATTCAGACATAAAAAATCTAAAGAGAGATTTTCAAGATATTTCATCTAGAAAAACAGAAATCAGTGACTTGCCTTTAGTTGAAGAATTTGATGAAGATCAATTTTTAACTAAAGAGCCAATAACTATAGTTTTATCTGATCAAGGTTGGATCAGAACTCAAAAAAATCATTTAAATGATGATGTTGAACTTAAATATAGGGAAGGCGATAAAGAAAAATTTAAGATACATGCCTTTACTACTGATAAGATAATTTTCTTTGCAGACAATGGAAGGTTTTTTTGTGTTTCTGCAAATAAACTTCCATCAGGAAGGGGCTTTGGAGAACCTATATCTCTTACAATAGATCTTAATGCAGAAAACAAAATTATATCTTGTTTTCCATTTTTTGAAGGAAATATAGTTTTAGCGCTTGCATCAGGTCATGGGTTTAAAATTAATACTTCTAATATTATTGCACAGACAAAATCTGGAAAACAAATATTAAATGCAAAAGACGATAACAAAGCAAAAGTATGTAAAAGAATTAAAGGAGATACTATTGCTGTTGTTGGGAATAATAGAAAATTATTAGTATATTCAATAGATGAAATCCCCGAATTAAGTAAAGGAAAAGGTGTTATACTTCAGAGATATAAGGACGCCTCATTGTCTGACATTACAACATTTAATAAAGAAGATGGAATTATTTGGAAAATGTCTGGTGGACGTAAAAGAACAGAAAAAGATTTATTAACATGGCAAGGTAAAAGAGGCTCTGCTGGTAGAATGGTTCCTATTGGTTTTCCAAGACCACCCATTTTTTAATTAGTTTTAAATTTTCAAATAAATAAAATTAATTTTGATAAATCTTTAAGCGATTTTGATTAAAATTAATATATATGATTATTATGTAATAAATGTCTTTTATTAAGATTTATTTCGTGTAGTAATAGTAAATATAAATTTCAATTTAATAATACTTAATAGGGAGGACGTTTAATGAAACGTAGAGATTTTATATCTAAAGCAGGTGTTGGCGTGGTAGCAGGTGTTGCCGGTGCTTCTGCATTATCTGCTCCTGCTTTAGCAGGAGGTCACAAAGAGATTAATATTGTATCAACTTGGCCAAGAGATTTTCCAGGTTTAGGATTGTCTGCACAAAGATTATCAGCTAGAATTACCGAATTATCAAAAGGTAAGTTAAAGGTCAATTATTTCGCAGCAGGTGAAAAAGTTGGAGCATTTGACGTTTTTGATGAAGTTGCATCCGGAAACTCTGAAGCTTATATTGCTGCTGATTATTATTGGAAAGGCAAGCATCCAGGCTTTGCATACTTTACTTCAGTTCCATTTGGAATGACAACAGTTGAGTGGAACGCTTGGATTAAGTTTGGTGGAGGTCAAGAGCTTTGGGACGAAATGTCAGGTGAATTTGGCCTTAAAGCTCTACCATGTGGTGGAACAGGTACTCAAGCTGGTGGATGGTTTAACAAAGAAATAAATTCTAGTGAAGATTTGAAGGGCTTAAAAATGAGAATTCCAGGATTAGGTGGAACTGTTATGTCTAAACTTGGAGCTTCTCCTGTATCTTTACCTGGGGGTCAAATTTATGAGAATCTTGTTTCTGGTTCTATTGATGCTACTGAATGGGTTGGTCCTTATAATGATTATTTCTTAAAATTCTATGAAGCGGCAAAGTATTACTATACAGGTGGTATGCATGAGCCTGGTTCTTGCTTAGCTATGGCGTTTAATGGAAATTTTTGGGGTAAGTTGACAGATAATGAAAAAGCTCTTATAACGGCCGCTTCAATGGAAGAGCATGCTGCTCAGTATGAAGAAACTTGTGCTAAAAATGGTGAATATTTAGCCAAGTTAATTAATGAACATGGTGTTAAGGTTAGGGCATTTAATGATGACGTATGGGATTCATTCGGCGAAGCATCAGCTGAAGTCTTTGAAGAAACAAGAAACCATTCAGCTTTAGCTAAAAAAATTGATACTGCATATCAAGCTTTCATGAAAGAGTGTGGTGGTATGATGGCTAAATTTGAAATATCATATGTTAACCAAAGAAACAGAGTTTTAGGCCTTTCTTAAAACAATTATGGGAGCCAGTTTTCTGGCTCCTAACTTCATTTAATGGAAAATAAAATTTATAATTATTATCGATTATTTGGTTGGTCTATTATAGCAGTCGTATTTGCTTTTTTAGTTAATAATGTTCTGCAATTAACCTTCGGTTTTCAAAGTATATTTTTGGTTGATAATAAGTTTTCAACTCCATCAATTATTGAATTTACAGTATACTTAATTAGTTTCATAGTGTCATTGACATTAATGTTAAAATTAAATGATAAACCTTTAAGGTATGACTCGAAAATATTGCATAATTTTAATGTTTACATAATTCGTTCATGTTTTTGGATTATTTTTTTAGTTGGCTTAGTTGATATCACTATATCTTTTTTAAGAGTAGAGAAACTATTTGAACTTTTTTTAAGTAAAGAATTAACAAGTCAATTTACTCGTCCAGTTTTTGTGGGTTCTTTTATTCATATTCCCTTAATAATCATAGGTTTTATTATAGGAATGTTTACTAGAACTCTTGGTTTTCAATGGTTGTCTTTATTAATAGTTGCAAGTGAACTTGTAATAGTGATAACCAGATTTATTTTTTCTTATGAGCAAACATTTATGGGTGATCTTGTTCGTTATTGGTACGCTGGTTTATTTTTGTTTGCATCAGCATATACGCTTTATGATGAGGGCCATGTAAGGGTAGACATTCTATATCAAGGACTAACAGACAAAACTAAAGGTTTAGTTAATTCTATAGGATCAATAACGCTTGGCGTTTCTACATCTTTAACAATTATTTTTATAGGTTTCCACGGGAAACAATCGATAATTAATAGTCCAGTATTAAACTTTGAAATAACCCAGCAAGGAACTGTAGGTATGTTTATCAAATATCACCTCGCATTATTTTTAGGCATTTTTGGTTTAACAATGCTTATTCAATTTATAAGTTACTTTTTTGAATCACTAGCTGATTATTATGGTGAAAAAGGTAAAAGAGTAATTGAAAGTCAGATTGGTCATTAATTTATGGAATTAATTTTTTTATTATTGTTAATAATTTTAATGGCAATATCTCTAGGTTCAGGTTTTCCTGTAGCCTTTGCTCTTCCAGGTTCCGCAATTATATCAATAGGTGTCGCTGCATTTTTTGGATATTTGCTTGAAAACAATGCAAATGCTTATTTCTTTTCTGGTGGACCATCTGAATGGTTGTCAGCTGGTGTTACTAACCTTAGAGGAGTATATTGGGAGGTTGAAAGAGATACCCTAATAGCAATACCTTTGTTTATTTTCATGGGTCTAATGCTTCAAAGATCTAAAATTGCAGAGGACTTACTTGTGACTATGGCTCAGCTCTTTGGTCCGGTTCGAGGTGGATTAGGAATTTCCGTAGTATTTGTAGGTGCATTATTAGCTGCAACCACTGGAATAGTAGGTGCAACAGTTGTGGCTATGGGATTAATATCATTACCAGCAATGCTTCGGAATAAATACTCTGCACCCCTTGCTACTGGAACAATAGCGGCATCTGGAACCTTAGGACAAATAATTCCTCCTTCAATCGTTCTGATAATTTTAGCTGATCAACTTGCAACAGCATCCGATCAAGCTGGAACAATGCGTAAAGCTTTGTATAAAGAAGCAACAGGTCAAATATCAATGCCTTCGATATTTGACGTTACTTCAACTAGTGCCGGAGAGATGTTTTTAGGAGCTTTTCTTCCTGGTATTTTACTAGTGGGGATATACATGCTTTTTATTTTAGTACTTGCATTTGTGTCACCTAAAAGTGCTCCTTCAGTTCCATATGAAGGTAAAATGGATAAAAAATTCTGGCTAAATGTAATGTTGATTTTAATACCCCCATTAACATTAATTATATTAGTCTTGGGTTCAATTATTACTGGAGTTGCAACAGTAAATCAGGCAGGAGCTATAGGAGCTGCTGGTGCTATAATTATGGCGGGCTATAGGCAAACTGAAGGTCTAAAATCTTCATTATATCCAGCTTTTTTAGTTCTTATTTCTATATTGTTATTAGCTTATGCAGTTGGTAATTACACCATGAATGTTAAATTGATAAATACCTATGAAGATAAAATTGGAATATTTATTGGCATTATTGGTTCAACTTTACTCTTAATTGCTCTTATTTGGAGTAGTTGGAGATTATTTAAATTTAATAATACCATGCAGGGTGTAATGATGGAAACAGCAAAAACTACTTCTTTAGTTTTTATAATCCTCTTAGGAGCTGCAATGCTTACAGCTGCTTTTAGAGCATTTGGAGGAGAAGAACTTGTAAAAGAATATTTAAATTCTTTACCTGGTGGTTTTTGGTCAAAATTTATAATTGTGATGTTAGTAATTTTTATATTGGGTTTTTTCCTTGATTTTATTGAAATTGCTGTTGTTGTAGTACCAATTGTTGCTCCAATCTTGCTTGCTGACCCGTCAGCAAATATAACCGCTGTATGGTTAGGGGTTATGATTGGTTTAAACATTCAGACTTCTTTTTTAACTCCTCCTTTTGGTTTTGCGTTATTTTATTTAAGAGGTGTTGCTTCAAAAGCAGTTAAGACTATTCAAATGTATAAAGGTGTGGTTCCATTTATAACTCTCCAATTGATAGCTTTAGCAGTAGTAGGCTCATACCCGTTTTTAGTAAATTATTTACCAAATAGACTAAATTTTCTTTCAGAGACATCTCCTCCTCCTAAGAATCCAAAATTACAATTGTGTACAGAAAAATATATGAAAAATAATATGTTAAATTCAAATAGTTTAACAAATGCTTCACTTATAAATTTATCTAAAGCAGATTTTTCCTCAATGCCCAAAAAATATAAGAATACAATTTCAAACTCTATAAGTACAATCGAAGGTGGATTTTTGAACTTAAATAAAGCATTTGAAATTGATTTAATAATAAAAGATCAAGCAAAAGATTATTTACCACTTTTAAAGGTAGTAAGAAATAAAGAAAAAAATATTAAAGAGCTTAAATCATTAATTAAAACTAATGAAACTTTGATTTCTAGAGCTGAAAAAAATGATAAACAAAAAATCTCATTATTAAATTCAGAGGTTGAAAAATTAAAAAAAGATATTCAAACAGAGAAGCAAGGATACCCAAAAAATTGGGGAGATATATACAAAAATTTTCAGAAATTAATAAAAGAAGAAAATTCAAATCGAATTAAATACAGAAGAGCAATGGATAATTCTTATGATGAAATGTCAATATTGCTTAACATTTTATTATCAAGAACTGAATTTTATACATTTAGAGATGAGTTTAAAAAATTTAGTAAAATTTTAGAGACAAATGAGCCCAAAATTTTGTCCAAAGAAATAAAAGTGTTTTCAAAAAAGATTTCACGTTTGCCTGATAATTCAAGAATTACATCCAAATTATCTAAAGTGTCTAGGAACTTAAAAAAGAAAAAAGTAAATTATGAAAAAGTACTTAAAGATTTTAATAAATCTTTTGCTGATTATGAAAAAAAATATAGTGATCTCAAAAAAATTGAAGATAAAGCAGTTAACGACTTATCAGCATTTCTAGATAGCACAAAATTTACAATAGGGCTAAGACAACAGCAAAAAATTCCACGAGATATTGCTTTATTTTTGGCAGGATGTAGATCTGACCATCGTGATTTGTCTATATATTTTTAACAGAAACAAAAATGTTTTCTTCAAAACTTTCTTACAATTACATGATGATAGCCCCTCATCACTTAGCGGCAAAAACTGGTTCTGATATATTAAAAGAAGGTGGTAATGCTATAGAGGCAATGATTGCTTCTGCAGCAATGATATCTGTTGTATATCCACATATGAATTCAATGGGTGGCGACAATTTTTGGTTAATTTCTGACGAAAACAAAAATGTTTATGCTATCGATTCTTGTGGTCCAGCAGGTAATAATGCAAATATAGAATTTTATAAAAATTATGGCTTTAGCTCTATTCCTTCCCGTGGCCCGTTATCAGCCTTAACAGTACCAGGTGCCGTTGCAGGCTGGAAACTTGCATATGATTTTAGTGTTAAAAATTTAGGTGGAAAAATTCCCATTAGCAGACTTTTGTATGATGCAGAACAAACAGCAAAAGAGGGTATTGCAGTAACTAATACTTTAAGAAATAATTTAAAATCAAAATTAAACCAGCTTAAAAATGTTCCTGGGTTTAAAGATGTTTATTTAAAAAACGGTAAAATTCCAAATGTTGGGGATAGATTGTTTTGTCCAAAATTATCTAATACTTTTTCATCACTTATAAAAAATGGGTTAGACGACTTTTACTCAGGGGAAGTCTTAAGTAATATTATTTCTGATTTAGAGCTTTTGGGATCTCCATTAAATTCGGATGATTTTAAAAATTATAAAGCAACTTTTGTTGATCCTTTAGAATTAAAGATTAAAGATGCAAAACTATTTAATTTACCACCTCCCACTCAAGGATTAGCATCTATATTAATTTTAGGTGTACTTGATGAATTATCAATTGATTGTAAAAAAGATGTTGAATTAATACATCTTATTGTAGAAATTACCAAAGTAGTTTTTAGGATAAGAGATAAACATATTTCAGATCCAAGATATATGAGTGTGAATGTAAATGACTTTATTAAAAAAGATTTTATTAAAAAATTAGCTAAGCAAATTAATTTTGAAAGAGCTGCTCCTTGGCCTTCCTCCTCTTCAGGTGGGGATACAGTTTGGTTAGGTGCCACAGATTCATATGGAAATACTGTAAGTTTTATACAGAGTATTTACTGGGAGTTTGGTTCAGGTTTAATTCTGCCAAATACAGGAATAACAATGCAAAATAGAGGTGTTAGTTTTTCTCTTGACCCAAAAAATCATAATCATTTATTACCTGGTAGAAAACCATTTCATACAATTCAACCAGCTTTAGCTCATTTCGATGATGGAAGAGTAATGTCATATGGCACCATGGGTGGAGAAGGACAGCCACAGACACAAGCTACCATTTTTTATAGGTATAATGTTCAAAATTTAAATCTACAAAACGCTATCAACGAACCAAGATGGCTGCTTGGTAAAACATGGGGTGAGGAAACCACATCATTAAAAATTGAAGAACGTTTTTCTTTTGATACTTTTGATGATTTAAAATCGATGGGTCATATCGTTGAAAAAGTAGGGGAATATGAAGAAATAATGGGGCATGCAGGTGCTTTAGTGTGTTATCCTAATGGTTTGAAAGAAGGAGGTTATGATTTTAGAAGCGATGGATCAGCTATTGGGGGATAAAGTTAAAATTTTCCCATTCATTATTTTTTAATATTTGTCCTGGCTTAAACCTGGATTTGTATGACATGCTAGATAGTTCTTCAATATAATAACCAAGGTACAAATACTCATATTTTTTATTTTTCCCAAATAACAAGCATTGTATGATCATATAATTTCCTAGACCAAATTTATTGAATTCTGGGTCATAAAAACTATAAACAGCAGATAAGTTTTTTTTATCAATATCTAAAAGAACTACACCTACTAAGTTTTTAGAATTATCTCTGAACTCTAAGAGTAAAGTTTTTATAGGTGATGTCTCTATCATTGACAAAAATTCATCTTCATCCATATCTGACATAGATCCACCTGCGTGTCTATTTAATTGATACTTTTTAAAAAGTTCGTAATGTTCCTTGGTTGATATATTCTTTACTAACTTATGACTGAAATTATCAAAGTTTTTAGAGACTCTTTTTAAACTTTTTGTAATTTTAAATTTTTGTATGTCTACTCTATAAGATTTACAGGCGCTACAATTGTCACAAATAGGTCTATACATCCAATTTTCAACTCTTCTAAAACCATTAATTGAGAGTTCTTCATAAATAATTTTGTTATTAGATATATCTGTAGCTATTCTTTTTTCAACTTTTCCAGGTAAATACGGACATGAGGAAGCTTTTGTAAGCATGAAAATAGGTTGTTTTAGAACACTTTTAGGTTTTATATCAATCATATTCTTAAATACGACAAGTTTACTAATTTTTAAAAAGTTTTATTAATTAAATTTTGAGCAACAAATGGAGCAAAATAGGTAATTATACTGTCACAGCCAGCTCTTTTAAAACACATCATACTTTCAAGTATAATCTTTTCTTCATCAAACCAACCATTTTGAATTGCAGCTTTTATCATTGAATACTCTCCCGACACTTGATAGGCAATAATAGGTAAATTAAACTCATTTTTTGCTTTACTAATAATATCTAAATAAGGCATTCCTGGTTTGATTATTATCATGTCTGCGCCTTCATTAATGTCAAGTCTAATTTCTCTTAATGCTTCAGCTGAGTTTGCTGGGTCCATTTGATAACTCTTTTTTGATTTTTTTGATAAATTGACAGCAGTGCCCACTGCATCTCTAAAAGGACCATAAAATGATGATGCATATTTAGCAGCATAAGACATGATTTGAACGTTGATAAGTCCATGTTCATCTAAAGTGTCTCTAATTGCTCCAACTCTTCCATCCATCATGTCACTTGGTGCTACAATATCACATCCAGCTTGTGCCTGCACAATAGCTTGTTTGCATAATATATCTAACGTTAAATCATTATCAATTTGATTATTATGTATTATACCGTCATGGCCATGATCTGTATAAGGATCTAGTGCAACATCAGTTATAACACCTAGATCTGGATTAACTTTTTTTGAAATCTTAATAGCCTCACATATTAAATTATTATTATTTAGAGCTTCTTTACCATCAGGTGTTTTCAATTCATTTTCAATTTTTGGAAATAATGCAATTGCAGGAATATTCAAAGAAGAAATATACTCAACTTCTTTATTAAGTTGATCTAATGAAAATCTATAAATTCCTGGCATAGATTTTATTTCTTCTTTAACTTTTGATCCATAAGTAATAAAAATTGGGTAAATCAAATCATTAACGGAAAAATTATTTTCACTTACAATTTTTCTGGAAAATTCTGACAAACGATTTCTTCTCATTCTTACTCTTGGAAAGCTATTTATAGAGATTTGTTTATTAGAAAGTTGTTTCATGTTGATGTCCCATTAATAATTACATAAGTTATAATTTATACTGGTATAAACTATCAATCAAATTAGTTTTAATTTAATTTAAGATAAATGTCTTATTAGGAAATAAATATTATGTTATTAACAAAATTTTTTCTTCCTGTTTTAAAGGAAAATCCAAAAGAAGCAGAAATTATATCACATATTTATATGCTTAGAGCTGGAATGATACAACAATCAGCATCTGGAATTTATTCGTGGTTACCTCTTGGTAAAATTGTATTAGAAAAAATCACAGAAATTTGTAGACAAGAAATGATAAAAGCTGGTGCTAATGAGATTTTAATGCCTACACTTCAATCTGCTGAGATATGGAAAGAATCTGGAAGATACGAAGATTATGGTAAAGAGATGCTTCGCATTAAAGACAGAAATAACAGAAATTTATTATATGGGCCAACCAATGAAGAGTTAGTAACGGAAATATTTAGAACTCATGTAAATAGTTATAAAGAATTACCATTAAATCTTTTTCATATTCAATGGAAATTTAGAGATGAGTTAAGGCCAAGATTTGGTGTTATGAGAGGAAGAGAATTTTTGATGAAAGATGCATATTCTTTTGATGTTGATTACAACTGTTCTATTAAATCTTACAATATTATGTTTATAGCTTATATGCAGTTATTTAAAAAAATGGGATTAAAAGCAATACCTATGAAAGCAGACACTGGTCCAATTGGAGGAGATTTAAGTCATGAATTTATTATTATCGCTGATACTGGTGAAAGTGAAGTTTACTTAGAAGAACAATTATTAAATTTTGAAGGCTCATTTACAAGCATTAACTATAATGATGACCTTCAAGAAGAAGTAAATAAATTTACTTCTTTTTATGCTGCAACAGAAGAGAAGCATGATGAAAGTGATTTTGAAAACATTAAAAATACTATAATTAAAACTAGAGGTATTGAAGTAGGTCATATTTTCCATTTTGGACAAAAATATTCTTTGCCAATGAGAGCTACTATATCAGATAGAGTAGGTGAGAATATTCCAGTTTTCATGGGCTCATATGGTGTAGGGCTCTCAAGATTAGTGGGTGCTGTAATTGAAGCAAATCATGATCAAAAAGGTATAATTTGGCCTAAAGAAATTACTCCTTGGGATTATAACATAATTAATTTAAAATATGGTGATACTGATTGTGACAGAATTTGTTTAGATATGTACAATGAGATGAATCATAATGAGTTAAAAGTATTGTATGATGACACAGATGAGAGGGCTGGCGCAAAACTAGCTAGAGCAGATTTAATTGGTTTACCATATCAAATTATAATTGGGCCGAAGGGAATAAAAGATCAATTATATGATTTAAAGTGTAGAAAAAGTGGAGATATATCTAGATTATCGTTCAATGAGCTATTAAACTTTGTTCAAACTAATAAATAAAGCATATGAGTAATTTTATTTTTAATGAAACTGAAAGAACCATAGCCATACGGTATATTAAATCTAGGCGAGTTGAGGGTTTTATTTCAGTTTCAGCCTGGTTTTCTCTTATTGGCATTGTTTTAGGTGTGGCTACTTTAATTGTTGTAATGTCAGTTATGAATGGTTTTCGAACTGAATTGGTAAACAGAATATTAGGAATTAATGGTCATTTAATAGTTTACAAAAAAAACGGATTATCCATTGAAAATTATCATAAAACAGTTAATCAAATTTCAGATACACAAAACGTAATTGCTGTTACACCATATTTGGAAGGACAAGCACTTGCTAAAAATAAGAATTCTGTGTCAGGAATAATTATTAGAGGTACTAAATGGTCAGATTTACCTGCTAAAAAATTACTTTGGAAGTCACTTGATAACGCTACTGTTGAAAATTTTAAGATTAAACAAAATGTAATTTTAGGATACAGACTTGCACAAAGATTAAATTTAAACGTAGGAGATTATATATCCCTTATTTCTCCAAATGTTATGGAGACTGCGATTGGTGTATTGCCAATTAAACAAAACTTTATGGTAGGAGGGTTTTTTTGATATTGGTATGTATGAATATGATAATAACTTTGTTTTTTATACCGTGGGAAAAAGCTGAAAAATTTCTTTCAACAAAACAAATTGCTCATGGAATTGAAATTTTTTTTGAAAAATCCAAAAGCAACTCAGAATGTTCATTTAGATTTAAATACAAAATTAGATAAGAGTTTTACAATAATTGATTGGAAAAAAAGAAATTCATCTTTTATGAATGCTCTTGATGTTGAAAAAAATGTAATGTTTGTAATATTGACATTGATAATTCTTGTAGCAACATTCAATATAATATCTTCAATGATAATGTTGGTTCAAACAAAAAAATCTGATATTGCTCTTATGAGAACAATGGGTGCTTCAAAATATTTAATTATAAGAATTTTTATGTTAACGGGTTCCATTATTGGTATCTTAGGTACAATTGTAGGAGCAATATTAGGCATAATTGTATCTATCAATATTGAAACCATCAGACATTTTATATCAACTCTTTTGAGAAAGAATTATTTTCTCCTCAGATTTATTTTTTATCTTCATTACCTTCAAATATAAATTTTAATGAAGTTTTTGTTGTAATGGGTTTATCTGTTTCCTTAACTCTACTAGCAAGTATATTTCCTGCTTGGAAAGCATCTAAAATATCTCCTGCAGAGGCATTGAGATATGAGTAATTTATCAAATAATAAAGATTTATTAATTTTAAAGAATATTTCTCATATTTATGATCAAGAATCACAAAAGATTAAAGTTTTAAATAATATAAATATTAAAGTTTTGAAAGGTGAAATGATTTCCTTAATTGGTCCTAGTGGAACTGGAAAATCAACTCTATTGAATATAGCAGGCTTGCTTGAAAAGCCATCATTTGGATCAATTAGTCTAAGTGGATATGATTGTACAAAATTAAGTGAAGACAATAAAACTATTTTACGAGGGACTGAAATTGGATTTATTTTTCAATCACATCGTCTTTTTCAAGAATTTTCTGCTTTTGAAAATGTAATGTTACCACAATTAATTATGGGAAAATCTAAAATTGAAGCAGAAAAAAAATCTAAAGAATTATTATCTGCACTAGGTTTGAAAAACAGACTTGAATTTAGACCTGCAAAGCTATCAGGTGGAGAAGCACAAAGAGTTGCTATTGCTAGAGCATTGTCAAATTCGCCCAATTTAATATTAGCTGACGAACCTACAGGAAATTTAGATGCTATTAGTGCCAAAAACGTATTTGAACTTTTATATAAATTAGTTAAGTCATTAAATATAAGTTGTATTTTTGCAACACATAATAGAGATTTAGCAGAGCTAATGGATAGAAAATTAGTTCTAAAAAATGGTTTTGTTTACGATGAATAATTTAAAAATTATATTTAAAAAATGAAAAATTTATTTGTTCATTTAAGATTGCACTCCAATTTTTCTCTTGCAGAAGGAATGTTATCTTTTGAACATTTATCAAAGTTTTGTGTTGAAAACAATCAACCTGCAATTGCAATTACTGATACAAATAATCTTTTTGGAGCTTTAGAATTTTCTCTAAAAATGATTTCTTGTGGTATCCAACCTATAATTGGAATTCAAGTAAATATTAATAAAAGTGGAAAAGATGATAAAGATATAGGAGAGGTTGTTTTATTAGCCAAAAATGAAATAGGTTATAAAAATTTATTAATTTTAACGAATTTTTTTTCGAGTAATGTAAATTACGATAAATTTATAAGTGGAATTGAGTTAGAAAAGTATAAAGATGGTCTTTTATTATTAACTGGAGGTATCGAAAACGGTTTTTTGGCAAAACCAGCTTCTTTAAACAACGCAAAATTAGTAAAAGAGCGGTTAACATTTTTAAAAAATATTTTTAATGATAATTTATACGTTGAACTTCAAAGACATGGTATTAAAAGTCAGTTAATTGCTGAAAAAATTTTGATAGATCTTGCATGTGAATACGATCTTCCTTTAGTTGCTACAAATGATTGTTTTTTTCTAAATGAAAATAAATTTGAAGCACATCAAGTATTAACATGTATAGATAAGGGGCTAACAATTTCATCAGAAAAAAGAAGAATTCTTACTAAAGATCATTATCTAAAAGATCCTAAAAAAATGATATCCTTATTTAAGGATATTCCAGAAGCAATTGAAAACACTATAATAATTGCAAAAAGATGTTCTTTCTTTGTAAAAACTAGAAACCCTATTCTACCAAAATATCCTGGTTTAGAAAATATATCTGAAGCTGATTATCTTTCAAAAATATCTCTTAAAGGTTTAAAAGAAAAGCTTGATTTATCACCAACTCAGTTTTCTAATGAACAAAGAAAAAATTATAAAAATCGTCTAGATAAAGAACTCAAAATAATTAATGAGATGGGTTTTGCAGGTTATTTTTTAATTGTTTATGATTTTATAAAATGGTCAAAAAAAAATAAGATCCCAGTAGGTCCTGGTCGTGGTTCTGGAGCAGGATCAATTGTTGCTTGGTCATTGAGCATTACAGATCTTGATCCTATAAGGTGGGGTTTATTATTTGAACGTTTTTTGAATCCAGAACGTGTTTCAATGCCTGATTTTGATGTAGATTTTTGTCAAGATAGAAGGGAGGAGGTAATTAATTACGTTAGAAATAGATATGGAAAAGATAAAGTTGCTCAAATAATTACTTTTGGAAGTTTGCAGGCCAAAGCAGCTATTCGAGATGTTGGTAGAGTATTAGAAATGCCATATGGTCAAGTAGATAAAATTGCAAAATTAATACCTTTTAATCCATCTAAACCAATTACTATTCAAGAAGCTATTGATACCAATGATGTCCTTAAGAGTGAATTGGTTGAAAATGATCAGGTACAAAATTTAATTAAAACTGCTATTAATATTGAAGGGTTAAATAGGCATGCTTCAACACATGCAGCAGGTTTGGTTATTGGAGATAAACCATTACATGAATTACTTCCGTTATACAAGTTTAATGAAGATGAAATTCCAGCCACACAATTTAATATGAAATTTGTTGAAAAAACAGGTCTTGTAAAATTTGATTTTCTTGGTTTAAAAACCTTAACTGTACTCTCTAAAGCTGAGGCTTTAATAAAACTTAAAGATAAAAATTTTGATCTTAGCAAAATTCCATTAAATAATAAAAAAACATATGAAATGTTATCAACTGGCTCAACTACAGGCATTTTCCAGTTAGAATCTGCTGGTATGAAGGACGTTTTAACTGGTTTAAAACCAGATCGATTTGAAGATATTATTGCTGTTGTTTCTTTATATAGACCAGGTCCAATGGAGAATATCCCAAGTTATATAAATAGAAAACATGGAAAAGAAAAAATAGTTTATATGCATTCTAGTTTAGAAACTATTTTAGCAGAAACATATGGAATTTTTATTTACCAAGAACAAGTTTTAAGAGCTGCACAAATATTAGCTGACTTCTCGCTAGGTAAAGCAGATATTTTAAGAAGAGCAATGGGTAAAAAAGACAAAGATGAGATGTCGGAACAAAAGAAATATTTTTTAGACGGCGCAAAAAAAAGAGGTATTAGTAAGGAAAAAGCAAGTGAAATATTTGATCAAATTTCTGCTTTTGCTGGTTATGGTTTTAATAAATCACATGCAGCTGCCTACGCTTTGATTGCCTACCAGACTGCCTGGATAAAAACAAATTATATATATGAGTTTTTTGTTTCAATGATGACAGTAGAAAATAACAATACTGAAAAATTATCTTTATTTGTAGAGGACGGAAAAAAATTAGGGTTAAAAATATTGCAACCATGTATAAACAAAAGTAGTTTTGAGTTTCTAATTGAAAATGTTTCGTCTAATGAATTTGGAATAAGATACTCATTATCCTCTATAAAAAATGTTGGAACTGATGCTGTTAAAAATATTGTGCAAATCAGAAAAAAAGATGGTGATTTTAAAAATATTGACGATTTTTTAAACAGGGTGCCCTACAGTCTAATAACAAAAAAATCAATGGAAAGCCTTATCAAATCTGGGGCTTTTGACAATGTTGAGTCAAATAGAAATAAATTGTACAGATCTATTGATTTGATGTTGAATTATTCTCACTCAATAGAAAAAGAAAAAAGTTCTTTCCAATCAAATCTATTCTACAACAATTACTCTAATAAGTTACCAATTAATCTTCAAGATGCTACAGAGTGGAGTTTTCAAGAGGCTATAAATAATGAATTTTCATCTCTAGGATTATATTTGTCAGCTCACCCATTAGATAGTTATTCAAATATTTTATCAAAAATCAATGTTACAAAAAGTATAGAAATTTTAAACGAACCTTATAAATACATAAAAAAGAATGTAAAGTTATGTGGTCTAATTTTTAATATTCAAAAAAGACAATCTCCTCGAGGAAGATGGGTATCAATTCAGTTAAATGATTTAAGTGGCTCGGTTGACATAAATATATTTTCAGATGTTTTGATTAAGTATGAAGATTATTTGATAGAAAAAAATCTTATCTTAATTGATGCTGAAATTAAAAATGAAAATAATCAAATTAATAGAATTGTTGCAAAAAGGATATACTTGTTAAATGATTATATCTCAGACAACAAATATAATATTACTTTATTTACAAATAGTAATAAACATTTAGACAAACTTGTACCCTTATTAGGAATTTTAGAAGTTGGTTCTTCTGATATTTTAATTTCTTGTTCAAATAAAGAACGGCAGGTTGAAATTAAAATTAGAGAAAATATAAAATTATCATCAAAATTCATTAATGATCTCTCAACAATAAGTGGAATTGATCATATTAGGTTTTCATAATCTTCTATTAATTTAATAACTTGCAAAATTAATGAAAGTAATCTAATAGATAAAAATCTTGTGTAATGTTTGGTTTTTTTAACCATCCGGTGTTCGTAAACATTACTTTAACATTAACCGGTAAAAGGAATTATTATGTCATTACCTACGTTTACAATGCGTCAATTGCTTGAAGCTGGAGTCCATTTTGGTCATCATACCAGAAGATGGAATCCAAAAATGGCACCATACATATTTGGAAAAAGAAATAACATTCATATCATTAATTTAGAAAAAACAGTTCCAATGTTACATGAAGCATTGGAAGCAGTTCATTCTATTGCTAAAAATGGAGGTAAATTTCTATTTGTTGGAACAAAACGTTCCGCTTCTGATTTGATTGCTCAAGCGGCAACTAACTGCGGACAATATTATGTTAATCACAGATGGTTAGGTGGCATGCTTACAAATTGGGAGACTGTATCTAAGTCAATAAAAAAACTTAAAGATTTAGAAGAAAGAATTTCAACTGGTGAAATCAATAATTTAACCAAAAAAGAAAGACTTAATATAGAAAGACAAAAAGATAAACTAGATTTAACCTTAGGTGGTATTAAAAATATTAATGGTATTCCAGACGCCTTATTTATAGTTGATACAAATAAAGAGGCAATTGCTGTTTTAGAGGCAAATAACTTGAATATACCAGTTATTGCTATATGTGATACAAATAGCAATCCTTCTGGTGTAGATTTTCCTATTCCTGGAAATGATGATGCATTAAGAGCAATTTCTTTATATTGTGATTTAATTGCGGCGTCAGTTTTAAAAGGATTAGAAAGTAATTTAGAGGAAAGTGGTGTCGACATAGGTGAGGCACAAGATCTAGCAGAGGAAAAAATAGTTGAGGATACTCTCATTGAAAACACTGCAGAAAAAATCGTTATAAGTGAAAATATTTTGGATAACGAAAATATCAACACAAATGCTTCTAGTGAAGAAGTTATAAAAGAAGAAAATTCAAACAAAAATGATTAAAATTTTTTTCACCTATTTTGATTTAATACTTTTTATATAAAGTTTAGAAAGGAAATATAATGACTTTGTCAGCATCCACAGTTAAAGAATTAAGAGAAAAAAGTGGTGCAGGTATGATGGACTGTAAAAAAGCTTTAGTCGAAACTAATGGAAACATTGAAAATGCAATTGATTGGCTAAGAAAGCAAGGTTTGTCTGCTGTTGCAAAAAAATCTAGCAGAGTTGCAGCTGAGGGCTTGATAGGCATAAGTATAAATGGTCTTCAAGGAGCAATAGTTGAAATTAATTCTGAAACAGACTTCGTGGCAAGAAATGAAATATTCCAAAGTTTTGTAAAAAAATGCAGTAATCTAGTTCTCACACATAAATCTGACATTGAAGGTTTAAAAGTTTTACCATTTCCTGATACAGGTAGATCTGTAGATCAAGAACTAAGTAATAACATTGCTACAATCGGTGAAAATATGAATATTAGGAGAGTTAAATATCTTGAGGTATCTGAAGGTGTTTTAGTGTCATATATTCATAATAAAGTCA
This sequence comes from uncultured SAR116 cluster alpha proteobacterium, assembly GCA_902583415.1. Classification (GTDB taxonomy): domain Bacteria; phylum Pseudomonadota; class Alphaproteobacteria; order Puniceispirillales; family Marisalimonadaceae; genus Marisalimonas. The sequence goes on from CACHVW010000010.1 coordinate 32,452, forward strand.
CAGAAGATCTTGGAAAGTTAGGAGTAATTGTTGCTATTGAATCACATGCTGTACAAAGTCAATTATTAGAAGTAGGAAAACAAATTGCTATGCATATAGCCGCCACTTCTCCTAAAGCTCTAAATATTGAAGATCTTGATAGTGATTTAGTAAATAGAGAAAGAGAGGTTTTAATTGATCAAGCAATGTCATCTGGAAAACCTAAAGAAATTGCAGAAAAAATAGTTCAAGGAAGATTGCAAAAGTTTTTTCAAGAAGTTGTTTTAAACGAACAAACTTCAGTAATTGACGGTGAAACTAAAATTAAAGATATAATAAAAAATCTATCTATCGATTTAGGTACTGATGTGCGAATAAAGGACTTTAAAATACTAAAATTAGGCGAAGGAATAGAAGTGGCTGAGAATAATTTTGCAGCTGAAGTTGCTGCTACAGCTGGAATAAAGTAGTTAAAATGTAATTTTAGGAATTGTTTTGAATAATTTGAATTGGAAGAAAATTCTTCTTAAAATATCTGGTGAGTCATTAATGGGTGATGATTCTTTTGGGATAAATCCATCAGTTGTAAAATCCTTTGCAAATCAAATTGACGAAGTTGTTAAATTAGGTGTTCAGTTATGTATAGTTGTAGGTGGTGGTAATATATATAGAGGTGTATCAAACACTCAACACGGTATGGATAGAGCTACTGGAGATTATATGGGTATGCTTGCCACCGTTATGAACAGCCTGGCAATTCAAAATGCCATGGAGCAAATTGGCATTCAAACAAGAGTTCAATCTGCATTACCAATTTCTGCAGTTTGTGAACAATATATTAGAAGAAGGGCAAAAAGACATATGGAAAAAGGAAGGGTAGTTATTTTTGCTGCCGGAACTGGTAATCCATATTTTACAACAGACACAGCAGCTGCACTCAGAGCATCAGAAATGAGTTGTGATGCAATAATTAAAGCAACACTTGTTGATGGTGTGTATTCTGCTGATCCAAAAAAAGACAAAAATGCCGTTAAATTTAAAAATCTTAATTATCTTGATGTATTAAGTAGAGACCTTAAAGTTATGGATGCTTCAGCTATATCTTTGGCTAGAGAAAACAAAATACCAATTGTGGTTTGTTCTTTAAACAATGATAAAAAACTCACAAAAGTATTAAGGGGTGAAGGTTCTTTCACTATAATTTCAGATTAGGAGAGATTTTTATGGTTGAACTAAAATCTAACGAGATAAAAGCTAGAATGAACAAAGCTATAGATTCTCTAAAAAAAGATTTAAGTGGACTTAGGGTTGGAAGGGCGTCCTCATCAATGTTAGATCAAATTAATGTAAATGCTTATGGAAGTCTAATGCCTATAAACCAAGTTAGCACTATTAGTGTTCCAGAAGCTAGACTTTTACTAGTGAATGTATGGGATAGTTCAATAGTGCCTTCAACAGAAAAAAGTATAAGAGAAAGTCCATTGGGTCTTAATCCAATGGTAGAAGGTAATGTAATTAGAATAAATATTCCACCTTTATCTGAAGAAAGAAGAATAGAAATTACCAAGGTTGCAGCAAAATATGCTGAAAATTCAAAAATTGCTGTAAGGAATATAAGAAGAGATTATGTTGAAAATGTTAGAAAACTTCAAAAAAATGGTGAGATTAGTGAAGACCAAAAACATCAGGACGAACTGCTAATTCAACAAATCACAGATGAAATCATAAGTAATATTGATTATATATTTTCAAATAAAGAAAAAGAAATATTAGATAATTAAATATGAAATTAGATCATTTAGCTATAATAATGGATGGTAATAGACGGTGGGCGAGTGCTAATAATTTACCTTCTTACGAAGGTCATAGAAGAGGTGCTGAAAATTTATGGAATATAATTAATAACATTCAAGAGTTTAAATTAAAATTTCTTACTGTGTTTGTTTTTTCAACAGAAAACTGGAGAAGATCTCGTAAAGAGATTTCTTTTTTGATGAGGTTGCTGAATGAATTTCTAGACCATACATTAACAAAAATTAATGAAAATAGTTTAAAAGTAAGGTTTATTGGTGATTTATCACCATTTGAGCAAAAAATTAAAGATAAAATTAAAATTATTAAAAGTAAATCACACTCAAACACAGGTGTTGTTATAACTTTAGCTCTAAATTATGGTGGTAGATTGGATATTATTTCTGCAATCAATGAAATTTTAATTCACAATAAAAATTTCAAACAAATAAGTGAAAAAGACTTTAAGAAATATACATTAAACAAAGATTTACCAGATCCAGATCTATTAATAAGGACAGGAGGAGAGATGAGATTGTCAAATTTTTTACTATGGGATTTGGCTTACACTGAGTTGATGTTTGTACCTCAATTGTGGCCTGATTTTGATAAATTAATTTTAGAAAATTGTATCTCAGAATACTCTAAAAGAATAAGAAAATATGGTGGGGATAATTAAACTTTTCAAAAACATAACATCTATGTTTAATGTTCAAGAATTTAGACAAAGGTTTATTTCAACTACAATATTATCCTTTTTGTTTTTATTATTAATTATATTAGGCAATCCTTACGTTTCAATTTTCTTTTCTATTCTTTTTAGTTTTGTTTTTTTTGAATATGAAAAATTAACTTCTAAAATTTTACAAAAATCACAAGTTTTTAAAATTTTGTTTCTGCAAGTAATTTTCTTGTTTTTTACTGTTTTTAAAATTTATAA
>CACHVW010000011.1 GCA_902583415.1 uncultured SAR116 cluster alpha proteobacterium
ATATACTTAGAGGTAAACAAACACTTGCAATTATGCCTACAGGAGCTGGTAAATCTCTTTGTTATCAAATACCAGCAATTGCATCAGAACAAAAAACAGTAGTAATTTCACCTCTCATCTCTCTTATTGAAAATCAAGTTGCTGATTTAAGAGAAAACGGTGTTAAAGTTGAAAAACTTCATTCTAATCAATCAAGTCTAAACCGTGCAAATTCGTGGAATAATTTCAAAAATGGAGAGTGTAAGATATTATATATTTCTCCAGAAAGACTGATGACAGAGACAATGATAAATGACTTAAAGCATTTAGAAATAGGTTTGTTTGTTGTTGATGAAATCCATTGTGTATCAAAATGGGGACAAAGTTTTAGACCGGATTACGAAGCATTATCAAAACTCAAAACAATTTTTAAAAATAGCAATATTGCTGGTTTTACTGCTACTGCTGATAAAACAACTAGATTAGATATTTTAGAAAAAATTTTTAATCAAGAGGTTAAAACATTTGTTAAAGGTTTTGATAGGCCAAACCTGAGCCTTTCTATTGTTCAGAAGATCAACTGGAAATCTCAAATTATTGAATTCATAGGTGATAGAAAGTTTCAACCTGGCATTATATATTGCATCTCAAGAAATAAAACAGAAGAAGTAGCGACGTATTTAAATCAAAACGGATATAAAGCATCCGCTTATCATGCAGGATTAGATGGCGCAACAAGAGATAAAATTCAAAATATATTTATGACAGAACCTTACCATATCATCGTGGCAACAATTGCGTTTGGAATGGGTATAGACAAGCCTGATATAAGATTTGTAATTAACTTAGGAATTCCAGACAGTATAGAGTCCTATTATCAACAAATTGGTAGAGCAGGAAGAGATAACAAACCATCAGACACACTTGTTATATATGGTTTAGACGACCTAGTAACTAGACGAAGGATGATAGAACAAAATGACAATAATAGTGATTATAAATTACTTGAAAATAAAAGATTAGATTATCTTCTTTCCTTATGTGAAACGCCTGAATGTAGAAGAAAAGTTTTATTGGCTTATTTTGATGAGACTTTAGAAAAATGTGATAACTGCGATAATTGTCATAACCCACCTTTATTAATTGATGGAACTATTCTAGCACAGAAACTAATGTCAACAGTTTATAGAACAGGACAGTATTTTGGGCAAGCACATATCATAAGTGTCATAAGAGGCTCTGAAGACAAAAAAATTATTGAAAGAAGACATAATATTTTATCGGTTTATGGAATTGGAAAAGACCAGTCTAAAGAATTTTGGCAATCATTTTTACGACAATTACTCGCATCAGGTCACCTTAGAATAAACTTTCAAAAATTTAGTGCAATAGAACTCACAAGTTCAGGTGTAGAAGTATTAAAAAATAAACAAAAGTTTATGTTTAAAGAGATTATATTAAAAGGTGAAAAGAAATTAATAAGACGAGAAAACAAACAATTTGACGAATTAACTGAAAATGAGACATCTTTATTAAACGAATTAAAATCTCTAAGACTTAAGATTGCTAAAACTCAAAATCTACCAGCCTTCACTGTTTTTCATGATAGTACATTAAAACAGATGTCACATTTAAAACCAAAAAATGAAATTGAAATGTTGAAAGTTGATGGAGTAGGTGAAACAAAATTAAGAAAATATGGTAAAGTCTTTTTAGAGGCAATAAATATACATACTGAATAAGTGGAATTTAGCACATAGAAATTACAAATCAATAAAACAACTTATTAAAAAATCATAAATTAAATTGTTGATTATAGTGAGATAATCATAAGGTTATCTTATTAAATATGAGATAATTTTATGAAATTATTTCATCAGTATTATTGTCAACTATAACTGGATTATCATAAAATTTGATATCTGGTGCTGAGTATCTTTCCGTTATCCATTTAACTCTATCCTCATCGAACCAACTCTTTGCATTTTCTATGTTATCAAAACAATAAACGCCACCTGCTAAATTCTTTGAAGTATCACAGATATAGTTTTTTCTAATTAAACCTGGGGTATCTTTATATATAGGAGATGTTTCTAAAAATTTTTCTTTCAAAACAGTATCGTTTAATTTTTTATCTATTTCAAAGGTAACAATTGCAATTATCATTATTAATATCCCTAACTATAAATTTATTATTTAAATTCTTCAGAACTAAATTCGTGTACCACAATACCACGACTGCCTACTACTTTAGTTATAAATGTTTTAACCATTGGAATATAATGCTTTTCTAATAAACTTTGACATGCAGCAAATGCTTTTTCATCTCTATACTCAAATAAAATTCCTACTCTGTGAACACCTTCTTTGTTCCACAGTTTTGTTAAAACTCTTCTTAACATTCCTGCCTTAGTAAATTCTTCTACAACTTTAGTTGTAAAAATTTCATTTTGCCTAGCAATATATTGTTCAAGTTCATGGTCTGACATAAACTCTCTTGTAGTATAATTAATTAATTTTGAAGACGTCATAAAATTTCCTGTTTAAAAATTTAGAGTAATTAATTTTAGAGTATTTTAGCGTCTAATAATTGTAAACACTCCATGTAAATGAATGGTTAATTTGTGCAGTTGAAGTGGTATTACAAATTAGTCTAAAATAACATCTGAAATAGCATACATTTTCCATCCATCATCTGTTTTAGTAAAAGCGTAAAATACAGTATATTTTTCTATTATAGTTTTATCTTTTCTTATCCTTGTACCACTGCTAATAACATGCCCTTTCGAAGAATTTGTACCATGTACATATGTTTCAGTATCAACTGTAGTATCCCACTGTTTATTTTCCATCATTTCTTTTGGCGTAACTGGGAAAGTATCTAATAATTTGCATTCTCCATCTGCTATGTATGTAATTGGAAATTTTACTAAAGAATTAATACCATTCATATCACTATCTAAAAAATATGCTAAATATTGTTCATATGTTTTAAGTAATTCTTTTTCATTACTCCCACTCATCAGATGGCACCCATTCTGGCAATGGTTTTCCACTAGTATAATGATTATGTGCTGGTGTCTCTCTAAACAAACAATACACATCTTCCTTAGAAACATTTAGCGTTTCTTTAAGAACTTCAGAAATACCATCAACAAGTGCTTTTTTTCTTCTCGAATCTCGCCCTGGTCTTAAATCAACATCTATAACTGGAAGGCCATCACCTATAAAACCAAATGCTTCTCTAATTGAAACATAGTCATACTTAACTTCTTTAGGCGCTAATGTTTTTAAAACAACTTCTCTTACTCTAGTATGTATTTTCTTTTTAATATTTGAGGAAATTCCCTCAGGAACATCTATTCTGATTAATGGCATTTTAACTCCTCTAATACATTTTTATTGATTATCATGTCTATTAGATTAAACCTAGAAAACTCAAATTCTATTATAAAATAATCATTTATATTAAGTATTATTAAGTTAGAAGCTTATCTAAAGCCTCTAACTTGTTTAAAGTGTATTTAGAGGATTTTAATAATGTTCCTCATATTAACTTTTGCAAAGGTCATGAGTTCTTTGTATGAACTGTGAGCTAATAACTCATCATATGTTTTTTCTATTGCTTCCATGGATGGATATCCTACCCCAAGCAAGTAATTACCAACATTAGAACCAGTAAGTAGATTACCAAATCTTAATGTTAATGCGCCGTTATCTTTAAAACAAGAAGCAGTATCGTTTATACAATTTAGAAATTTATCTTTGTCTGACATCGCGGCCTCTGCTCTAGTAATAACAATATACTTTGGATGTTCTGAGCTTTGTTCAAATTTTGTTGGTAAAGAGGTTGCAATATTTCTTAAATAGATATTTGCCTTTCCACTATCCATAATTTCTTTAAAAACAGATGACTTTGATTGAATTTCCAGTGCCTTTTGATAGCCAATCAAGTCGTCATAGAATTGAATAAAAATCAGACTTCCAGCATGGTCTCCTGTACCAATTGAACCAAAACGTGTTCCTTTAGCACCAGCGTTGTCAATTAAGTCTTTTGAATAAGAAGACATTAATTTAGCCATAGTTTCTCTGTAACTAAAATCCACTGAAGCAACTGTTAATATAACGTAATTTGTATTACTCATTTTATTTCCCCTTTTTATCTAACTCATGTAAATAATATTCTTTAATTATTTCGTTTTTCTTACAAATTAAATTTTGGATTAATTAGTTTTTTGAATAAATAATAAGAATATATTATTTTAAATTTTACATAGATGCTTAACTACCAAAATTAAAAACACAAAAATCGAGACGCAGCCACATAAGGTTATTCTTTGTGAATTAGATTTCAGTTTACATCTAGATATGATTACTCATAATGAAAAGTTAATGGGGTGATTATCAAAATTTTAAATATTCTAATATAAACTTTAATAGACTTTGAAGAAAACTTTGAGTTACATTAAATTATGTATGTAAGAATTGTAAAATTAACATTTATGAACGATTTTTCAAAAGAAGCCGCATCAAGTCTTTTGGTTGAATTAGGTAAAACAAAAGGATTTGCTGCTGGTATGCTTTTTAGGTTGTCTGCAGATATATCAGATACCCAAAGGTATTCAATGACAATTTGGCCAGATAAAACTTCCGAAGAAAAATCATGGAAATTGTTTGGCGAAGGAGTTTTAAAGAAATTAAGAGAAACTGGAGCAAGAGTAGAAATTTCTAGAGGTCCAATAAATGAAATGCATTTTTCTAAAGATTTAGATTTAAATAATTTTTTATATTAATTAAGTCCCCCTTTTATTAAATGGTTTTGTAGCAACTATATAAATACCAGACACAATAAATATTAGAGCTAAAAGATCATAACCAGAAAATTTAACATCTACTAAAATATAATCGACTAAGATTGCTAAAATTGGAACTGCCATTACAGATATAGAAGTAACATTTACTGAAAATTTTTGTAAAATAGTAAAGTAAGCCCAATATGTGTACGCGCTAGATAAAAATATACCATATATAATTATCAGAATATGCCTGTAATCTATCAATCCAAAATTATCTAAATCAAAGTATAATGCAAAAGGCACAATAGGAACTATACCTATTATTTGTTGCCATCCTGCTACTATTAATCCATCTGATCTAATTCCACCATATTTTACAATCATAGTCCCTATTGCCCAACTTAAACCTGCAGACAAGGTAATTAGAAAACCAAACATATTTTCAAAAACATTAATTTCTAAAGACAGAAAAATAATGCCAGTCATTCCAAAAATTAACGAAATTATTATTGATATATTAATTTTTTCATAACCAAAAATAGAAGCAAAAATAGTTGCCCACACTGGCATTGTGTACGTTAAAATTGCCGCTCTTCCTCCGCCAAGCATGTTTATTCCGTAGAGCATTAAAACCTGCCATAATGTAACATTAAAAAAACTAATTAAAAGAAGAGGTTTAAAGTCACTTCTTGGAATGTAAACTGTTTTAACTTTTTTAAATCCAAGGAATAGCAATAAAGCAAATGCTGGTATGCCAATTATAACTCTAAAACTTAATGGAGGAATTGCTTCAATAGCAATCTTAAATAAAGACCATACTGATGTCCAAACTAAGATTAGAAGAATTAATAAGATAATTGGTAAAAATTGTTTTGAAAAATTTAATCCCATCAAAATCTCAATCTTTTTTTAATTAACTTATTTATTAATTATCCAAAATAGAATTTACAATTAAGTATCTTTGGCTCAGCTAGACATTTTAATAGATATGCATTATTTTTGAAAAATATAAAGGAGATATTTATGCTTGTAGTCGTTTCACCCGCAAAAAAACTTAACATGAGTTTAGTTCAAGGTCTTAAAGTATCAGAGCCATACTTTAAAAAAAATGTGGATGAGCTGGTAAATGTTGTTCGAGATTTAAGCGCGAAAGATTTAGTAAACCTGATGGATATTAGTCCAAAATTAGCAGAATTAAATAGAGATAGGTTCAAGGAATTTGGTAACCAACAAAAAAAAGCTGCTGCTTTTGCATTTGCTGGTGACACTTATAAAGGTTTAAGCATAGAAAATTTAGAGAAGGAAGATTTAGATTTTGCCCAAAAACATTTGAGAATTTTATCAGGTTTATATGGGTTGTTGAGACCTCTAGACGAGATTGAGCCTTATCGATTAGAAATGGGGAGCAAACTTAAAGGAGCTCATGGTTCATCTTTATATGATTATTGGGGCGATAAAATTTCTGAAAATTTAAATCAATATGCAAAAACAATAGGAAGTCAAATTTTAGTAAATTGTGCTTCTAATGAATATTTTAGTGTCATAAATCTCAAAAATTTATTATTAAAAGTGATTACACCCATTTTTATGGAACGTAAAAATGGTAAAGAAAAAATAATAAGTTTTTATGCTAAAAATGCTCGAGGAGCTATGGCTCGTTTCATTATCCAAAATCGTTTGCAAAGTGAAGAAGATCTGAAGACATTTAATTTAGACGGTTATAATTTTAGTTCTGAGAGATCCACTGAAGGTAAACTTGTCTTTATTAGGTAATAATTATATTATTTCATGTCTTAGCAAAACTTTTTAATTTTTTTATATTAAACTCATTTTACTTTTTTCAAAAAGATTGAGGTTTGTTCTTAATGTTTAATGATAAAATTCCTTTACATGAAGAAGAATGGTTTGAAAAATTAGCTATAAAAATTTTTTCAGATATTGGAAATTTGACTAAAGATAAGATTGGAATTTCAAGAGAATCCTATGGTAGAGGGGAAACTCTAGGTATAAAGTATATAGTAGATTTAGCAGAAGAATTTGGTTTTTATGTTGAAAAAGATGATGCTGCAAATATAGTTCTTTCTTTGGATAAATCTATTCAAACTAATTTCATTCTAGTTGGATCACATATGGACTCAGTTCCTCAAGGCGGGAACTTTGATGGTCTTGCTGGAGTGGTTGCAGGTTTTTTACTTTTAGCAAATTTAAAAGAAAAAAAAATCAGAACATCTTTACCTGTAAAGGTGTTAATATTAAGAGGTGAAGAAAGTGCTTGGTATGGTAAAAATTGTATCGGATCGAAGGCTTTATTTGGTTTGTTATCTTCAGAAGATTTAAACTCTACCCATAGAACTACAGGTAAAAAGTTGTCTGAAGCTATGGATGCCTCGGGAGCAAAACTAGATCTCATAAAAAGATCCAAGTCTCTAATCAACAGTAAAAAGATAGAAGTATTTATAGAAATACATATTGAACAAGGTCCTGTGCTTGTTGATAAAGATTGGCCAATTGCAATAGTTACTGGGATAAGAGGCAATTATAGACATCACAAAATACGATGTAAAGGTGATGCAGGTCACTCGGGTACTATCCCAAGATATCTAAGAAAAGACGCTGTTTTTGCAGGAGCTGATTTGATAACTCGTATGGATGATCATTGGAATACCATAGAACAACATGGTGGAGATCTTGTCCTAACTTCAGGTATCTTTCACACAGATATTGATAATCAAGCGATGTCTAGAATTCCTGGAGAAATTTTATTTAGTTTTGAATCAAGAAGCCAAGATATTTCAACTCTTGATGCATTGGAGGGTCTTTTAAGGTCTGAATGTAAAACTATAGAAAGAGAAAGGGGAGTTCATTTTGAATTTGACAATGTAATCAAATCAGACCCTGCTGAGTGTAATCAAGAAGTTGTAGAAAAACTATTAGACGCAAGCGAATCACTCGGTTTTTCAAGGGTATCTGTAGCAAGTGGTGCCACACATGATGCAGCAATATTTTCTAATCAAGGTATTAAAACAGGTATGATTTTTATTAGAAATGATAAAGGTTCCCATAATCCGGATGAGAAAATGGAGATCAAAGATTTTATGAAAAGTGTTTCAACTTTAAATAAATTTATAAATGATTATTAATAATGTACCTTAAATATGTTTAACTCTTTTTCTATATTTTAATTAATCTCTCATTAGAATACTTGATATTGAGTTATTGTTAAGCGAGAGTGCATATAAAAGTGAGTTAAAAATTTTGATCCAAATATGAAGATAAGGAATAATACAAAATGTTTTCAACTAGTTTTCCCGAAAAAAGTGTTATATCAAGAATAACAGCTAAAATGTTAATTGAAGTTGAGGCTGTAAGGTTTAGTGCAAAAGAGCCATTTAAATTCACTTCTGGTTGGGCAAGCCCTGTTTATATTGATTGTAGAAAATTAATTTCCTACCCAAGAGTTAGACACACATTAATGGATTTTGCAGCTTCTGAGATTACTAGAAATATTGGTTTTGAAAGCATTGACTCCATTGCAGGTGGAGAAACAGCTGGTATTCCTTTTGCTGCTTGGATAGCTGATAGAATGATGCTGCCTATGCAGTATGTTCGAAAAAAAGCAAAAGGTTTTGGAAGAAATGCACAAATTGAGGGTGATTTTGAAAATAATTCTCACATATTACTAGTTGAAGATTTAACAACAGATGGGAATAGTAAAATAAAATTTTGTGAAGCACTTCGTGAAGCAGGAGCAAAAGTTGATCATACTTTTGTGGTATTTTATTATGATATTTTTCCACAAACGAGAAAGACTTTAGATAATATTGGGCTTCAAATGCATTCTCTAGCAACTTGGTGGGATGTATTAAAAGTAGCAAAAGAATTTAACTATTTTGAAAATGACGAAATTGGAGAAGTCGAGAGTTTCCTGAATGATCCAATGACTTGGTCTGCAGATCATGGTGGGGCCTCATCTTTATCTGGGTAAACTATAATGATTAAAATAACCTTTCTAATTTTAATACTCACATGTTCTGTAACATTTGCAAACGAAAGACTTAGAGGATACCAAGCATTAGAACAAAAAGATTATAAAACGGCTCTTTATTATTTAAGTTATGACGCAAATTTAGGTGACGACAGAGCTCAGTACAATTTAGGAATTATGTATAATAAAGGTTTGGGAGTTCCTGTAGATAAAAATGAAGCTTTTAGCTGGTTTTTTCTTTCTGCAAATCAAGGAAATATTTTAGCGAATTATGCACTAGGTCACGCTTATTTAAAAGGTTCAGGAATAAATAAAAATTATAAGCTAGCTTTAAAATCTTTTAAATTTTCTGCATTGAGAGATCATCCTACATCAAGACTAATTTTGGGGAATATGTATTTTAAAGGACAAGGTGTCAAAGTAAGTTATCCTAAAGCCTACTTATGGTGGCGCTTAGCAGAAGATTTGAATATAGAAGGTGCACGTCAAAATATTAATATGATAAAAGAAAAAATGAGTAAAGATGAGTATGATGAAGGTTACGTATTATATTCAAATTGTATGAAAAATACTTTGTATAATTGTACCAAAAAAATAGACGATTTTTGATAAGGAAAATCTTGAAAAAAAAAGAACAAATTGAGTCAGAATTACGAAAAATAATCAAAAATTCAAAAAAAGGAATTTTTGTCAAGTTGACCTTAACTAATTTGATTGAAATTTCACGAAGAATGTATGTGATTTATGATAATTTTAAATCAGGTGAAAAATTTGAAATTAATAATAATGACGAAAATATAACAATTTTAAATAATGTTTTAAATGACTTCAAAAAATTGAATAAAAATATTGATAATATCCCAAATTATTTAAGGGAGTTAATTGATAGAAAATGGGAGCAAATACCAAATACGAAAGAAAGCTTGGATGGTTCAACAACTTTATTGCAAACAAAGCTTCAAGAGTTAGAAGAAGAATTTAAAAATTTAATTAGTATTTTTTCTAAAGAATTAAAAGATGGAACCATAAGAAATATTGATCCTGCTCCAATAGCAATTATACATAGCGCAATGATAATTTGGGAAGAAGAATTAAAAAATAAATACAATAAAAAAAATAAAAAAATTATAAATAAAAACTTGTTGAATTATCTAGAGCAAGTTTTTGATGCGTTTTCATGTGATGCTGATATCAAATCTAATTATTATAATTGGCATAATTTTAAAAAAATGACCTAATATTCATTATTTTGGAGTATAACTAATGGCGACATTTCTAAATAATAATCAAACAAAAGATTTTCATGAAAATGGATATGTGATCGTAAAAAATTTTTTTAATAAAGATGAGACATATCTTTTACAAAATGCTTCAAAACAAGACCCAGCTATAAGAGACCATTTGTATGAAAGAAAAGATTCTGAAGGATTAATAACCAAAATGATGGCATGGAACCATCCAGATGATAGTATTTATGGCGTTACCGCTAGATCAGAAAAAATTGTTGATACAATGGAAGACCTCCTTGGTGGAGAAGTTTATCATTATCATTCTAAAATTACAGCTAAAGAACCATATGAGGGAGGAGCTTGGGAATGGCATCAAGATTATGGATATTGGTATAACAATGGTTGTTTGTTCCCATTTATGGCTACCGTAATGATAGCTTTGGATAAATGCACGAAGGAAAATGGATGTTTGCAAGTACTATCCGGTTCGAATAAATTAGGAAGAGTAGATCATGCATTATTAGAAAGTGGTCAAGTAGGGGTTGATTTAAAGAGAGTTGAAGAGGCAAAAAAACATCTAAAACTAGTTTATTGTGAAATGGATCCTGGAGATGTGCTTTTTTTCCACTGTAATACTCTCCACAGGTCTGATAAAAACAATTCTCCTAACAGACGATGGACACTTTTATGTTGTTATAACGCTGCAAGAAATAATCCTTTTATAGATCACCATCATCCAAAATATACGCCATTGAAAAAATTACCAAATAACCAAATAATTAAGGCTGGTAATAAATTTTTAGATGTTAAAGATGTAGATACCTTCCTTAAAAGGCCAACCGCTCCTCCAGAACTCTCTAAAAAGAGTGGTAAACTCTATAATGCTTAATGTGAAGCTTTAACTTTGCTTTGAAGAAAAAGTGACAGACTTTTATCATCAAGTTTTGGTAAGGCTTCATTTTTTAGATATTTTAATATTTTAAATTCTATTGGTTTGTCTAAACTTTTTCTAATTTCATACAAATATAGACTTTGTTTGAAAGTTTGATGTATGCGAGAAGCAAACTGAAAAGCTCTAGAATTTTGGCCACCAAATTTGGTAATAAGAACATCACATTTAGAGTCATTAATTAATCTGCCTAACATTGGTTTCCAGTCATCTTCTTCAACAGGCAATCCTTTTTTTCTTGCCCACGCAACACCACCCGCTGGGAAAATTGCAATTACGCCCCCATTTTTCAAAATTTGAATAGCTGTTTGTCTAGTAATTACGTTATCTCTCATAGCATTTTTTTTATTACTAAAATCAATAGGAAGTATATTGTCTGCTAGGGTTGGTTCTTTTTGAAGAACGCCATGAGCAATCACTCTAAAATTATCATCAAATGTTGAAGCAAACCATGATAAAAACACTCCATCAGTAACACCAAATGGATGGTTTGCTGCAATAATTAATCCTTTGCCTTTTTCTCTCTTTGGGACTGGAGCCAAATCAGGTGTCTTTATACCCATAGAGGTTAATGCATGTTTCCATAACTCGGTACCAGTTTTATTTTTAGAATTAGAAATAAAGTTTTTGTAACGTTTTTCTAAAGCAATTCTTGCTGATAACAATTCGACAGTATGAATAAAAAATTTATGATGAATAGGTAACCATGATTCAGCATATGTTATTTTTACATTTGTTTTGAACATTTTAATCAATCAAGTAATTTTGTTTTGATATTAATATACAAATTTTAATATTTTCAACCGTTTTTTATTTGGTTTTGAGATAGTTCTAGAAGTTTGGTAATACTGGTTCAATTTTGGGGTAATAATTCTCTAAATCATATCCAACATTTAATAATAAATCTTCGCGAAACTTTCTGGAAATAAATTGAACTCCTAGTGGGATTTTTTGTTTTGTTTGGCTAGTTGCAAAAGATAGTCCAGGAAGTCCCATATATGGAGGTGCTATTTGAGGTAGCATAGAATCAAAAACTAAATCAAAGGATTCTTCTGATTCTAAATCCTTTAAATCTGGAAATGGAACGTCTCCTGTAATTGGACATAATATTATAGGGTATTGATCAAAAAATTTGTTCCATTCTCTGCTTATTCTTGCCCTTTTTTGCAATGAATCCATAAATTTTTCTAAACTAGTATCAGGGCATCTTCTAGACATTTGGCTATAAATAAAATTTGAATCAGGGTCATTCTCTTTTGTAATAGCTTCCCCGCCAGTTCTTCTAAATTCACCTAGCCATAAGGTTGCTTGGAATTTTGCTGCTTCTAGGAAGTTTGGCGCTTTAGGTTCTTCTATAACCCATCCTGAATCCTCAAGTCTTTTAGCAACAAGGTCTAATTCTGCTGATATTATAGGATCAATTTTAAGGCCTTCAATTTTTTTTAATAACGCTATTTTTTTTTCGGGCATAGGTAAAGAAAATGGCAATGGTGTCCACCAAGGATCATCATAATTTTCCCTGCTCATTACTTTTAGGGCTAATTCTAGATCTTTTATGGAACGTGCTAATGGCCCAGACACTGCCATTATTTGCCCCCCAATATGTCTGTCTGGGGAAGTATAATTTATCATTGGAACTCGGCCAATACTTGGTCTTAATCCGTGAATTCCACAGGCATATGCAGGGTAACGAATTGATCCAGCTATATCAGTGCCGTGACCAATTGCCCCCATACCTGCTGCAGTTGCAGCAGCGGCACCGCCAGATGATCCGCCGGGTGTAATATTTTTATTATGAGGATTCAAAGTATGGCCGTGCAAACTGTTTCTGGTAAACCAGTGAATACTAAAAGCTGGTGTATTAGTTTTCCCTAACATTAAAGCATCAGAATTTCGAAGATTTTTTACTACAGGACTATCTTTTTTTGCAATTAGATCTTTTTGTATTCGTAGACCATTGGTACTAGGATAGCCAATTTGATCAGTATTAACTTTTATTGTAGTAGGAACTCCAGCAAGTGTCCCAATATTTTCACCTTCCTTAATTTTTTTATCTATAATTTTTGCCTGTTTTTTTGCGTCTTCGAAGGTTTCAACTACTATTGCGTTTATTTTAGGATTTATTTTTTCTATATGCTCAATAAGGTTGTTGCATATTTCAGTAGCTGATACTTCTTTTTTATTTAATAAAGCAGAAATTTCATAACCATTAATTTTCCAGAAATCTTTCAACTTACAATCTCCCAAATAATTAAAACTTTATTTCATTATAAAAAAATAAGAAACAGTTTTTAAAAAAAGAAAAAAATTGTGTAGGCTAATTAAAATATTAATGTATTTTGTTCCTTATTAGGGAGATAAAGTTTAAAATGGAATTACGAAAATGGCATGAGAGACCTGAGAGCTCCACAGAAAAGATTAAGGATCAAAAAGTACTTGATGGAAAAAATTTTTTAAAATTAGCAGATCATTTTATTTCTTTTGCAAACACCAAAAATAAAACTATAAAATCAACTGATCTTAACTACATAATGCTTTATGCTGCTGCTCGATATTCTGCTCATGTTGGGAAGAACGTTTTAGAAACAGATAATCATGAAGATTATGTAAAGCACATGTCAGAACAATTTATAGATATGATACGCGAGCATTTAGCTGATCCAAACTTATAGGATAGTTTTGCTTTAACAAAATTTTTAAGGAGAAAGTTCATGAGAGATAAAAAAGATATGTCAGATATGACTGCTTCAGAAATTAGTTACAGGAAATTTTTAAAAAATCTAGGTGTTACAACACATAAAGAAATCGAAAAATTGATTAACAAAAAAATAGCTGATGGTGAATTGAGTCCTAACGCTAATCTTGATATTACAGCTAACATCACAATTGATGAGTTAGGTCTTAATCATTCAGTTTCTTCAACATTATCATTACCAGGAAAAAATGACTGAATTAAATAAAGATTTAATATTAGATACATTAAAAAAGGTTCAAGATCCCTCACAGTCAAAGGATATTGTTACTTTAGGTTTAGTAGGTAATATTACCATTAAGGATTGTAACGTAGCAGTTACCTTAGAGGTTCCGGTTCATAGAGGAGCGTCAATGGAACCTATCAGAAAATTAGCACAACAAAATATTTTAAAAATTGATGGTGTTACCAGTGCTACAGTTGTAGTTACTGCGCATGATAATAAACACAACAAAACCACAGATAATGTAAAAACTGATAAAACTGTTGAAAAAGTAATAGAATCGAAAGTAAGGCGATTTATCGCAGTTGGATCTGGCAAAGGCGGTGTAGGAAAATCAACTACTTCAGTAAATTTAGCTATTGCTCTAAAGCTTGAAGGATATAAGGTAGGTCTTCTAGATGCTGATGTTTACGGTCCCTCTCAGCCCAGGATGTTAGGAGTAAGTGGAAGACCTGCATCAGTTGGAGGAGATATGGTTGCCCCTCTTCAAAATTATGGAATAAGTCTAATGTCTATGGGGCTTTTAGTGCCTGATGATACTGCAATGATTTGGCGTGGTCCTATGGTACAGTCAGCATTAACGCAGATGTTAAATTCAGTTGCGTGGGGAAATCTTGATATAATTGTAATTGATTTACCACCCGGAACAGGAGATATTCAAATTTCTCTTGCTCAGCAAGTAAATTTAGCAGGCGCTGTCATAGTATCCACTCCTCAAGATATAGCATTGCTAGATGTTGTTAAAGCTTTAACAATGTTTCAAAAAGCGAATGTTCCAGTATTAGGAATGATTGAAAATATGTCATATTGGTCTTGTCCAGATTGTGGTAGAATAGATCATATTTTTGGTGAAGGTGGCGTAAAAGCTGAGGCAAAAAAAAGAGGGATTGAAATGTTAGGTGAAATACCAATAAGTTCTCAGGTAAGAAAGAGTTCCGATTCAGGTATTCCTATAATAATTTCTGAGCCAAAATCAGTTCAATCTAAAAATTATAGAAATATTGCAAAGGCTATTATCAAGTCTGTTAAAATAGATGAAGAGGAGTTAGTATGAGTTTATATTATGAACTTGATCCAGCAAACGATAATGACCCACCGCTTTTACCACCAATTTTAACTCCGGTTGCGGTGCCAGACAAAATCGAAGTTTTTAACAAGGCTATTTCTGCAGCTGCAAATAGTGAAGCAGGAACAGTATTTTATTCTGAGAGCACAGAATTTGTAGAAATAGCTGTAGTTTTAAATCCTGAAGTGAAAAAAATTAAATGTAATCAAATGTTGTATGTAATGATGGTTGCAGCTGGAGACTCAATTGGAGCACTTGCACCGCCTGAAGTAGTGGTTACATATTCTTATCCAGGATTAATTTACTTAAATCAAGGTGAAGCGGGTATGGTAAAAATAGAGGTTTCTTCAACTAATGAGGATACTATTCCAGATTGGATTGTAGTTGGATTAAAATTGAGGTTAAATAATCAGCTTCAAATGGATGAAAATAATATTCAGCCAGATATAACATCTCTTGCGGATGAAGGCGCAGGTTTTGTCTCAAGAACAAGAGCTGTTGAATCTTTGTCTAGGCATTTTTTAGCTTGGATTAGTCAATGGGAAGACGAGGGCTTTAAACCTGTCGTAGATATGTGGAATTCTAGAAGAGAAAAAAATAAAGAGCTTATTTTGAAAAATCAAGAAAATGTCACGTGGGTTGGATTAGACGAAAATGGATTGGCAATTGTCAAATCTAAAAATAAAGAAATATTCTTATCGCCAATTGAAATTACAAAAGAAATTGGAGACATTAATTTAAGATGAAGTTTGCAAAAACAATTCGTTTCGACAAATCGGATTTAAATATTTTCCCATTGGCTTCAGAAGAAGGTGAGTTAGCTGTGGTTGGCACTTTTAACTTTTATAATTTAAAGCAGCAAGATTTAAATGGTAAAATAAAGCAGGCATTCTCTAATGGTTTCATGGGCTGTAATACATTTGGTTATAGTACGTTTGTTAGTTTAGTGAATATTAGTAAAAAAGAATTACAACAACTAAAAATAGACTTAGGAAAGTATTTGGTTGATAATTTTGGTGCTCCAACAAAAGAGATGGCTGAAAAGGCGGCAACAGAAGAAATAAATTTTATGCTTGATTTGTGCAAAAATCATGAAATTGGAAGTCTTTTAAGTTTGACAAGAACTTGGGAAGATGAAGGAATTAAGGAAAAATTTAGAAATCTCCCTAAAGCTGACTCATGTGCAGAACAAAAAATATGGACTTTTGTTGATGAGAGTTAATTCGGGGAATTAATTAATGGTTAAAAACGATTTTTGGTTAACTTCTGGCTGGCATTTGTTAGATCAAAATGATGAGGGTCATTTAGTTCCTACTGAAGACTTTATGCGAGCATATTTCTATAGACCTGAGGTTGTACCAATTGAAGAATCATGTGAAGCTGAAACTAAGCTGCATAAAAAATTGGTTGATAAACCTTTTGCTCTAGTTGAAAAAAAAGAACTTAACTCAATTAGAGATAAAGACGTAATTTTCAACTATGAAGTTATATTAAAGTTTAGAGATTTTTTATCAAAGTATCCAACATTAGATAGTGCTTATCTTTCAATAGCAAGAGGACAAGCTATAGACTTTCCTCCTCTTTTTGTAGATCAAATGGTTCAAATTATTTTAAGGAACATTCTCAATCAATCACCCTATGCTCTTCAAGTGAGGGCGTCAGAAATATTCTTTAGGACACAGGTTGTTACTATAGCAGAAGATGAAATAATGGTCGCAGATGAAGCTACAGTTCAACTTCAAGCTGAGAAAAAAATCACTAAAGCAAATGATCCAAAACAATTTGAGGTTGACATAGATATTTTAAGAGAAAGCTCTGCTGACAATTATTGGAGTAGATCAGATAAATTCGACACCTCCATTGATCTTGCTTACACTAAACCAGGCTTAGATGCACTGGCACGAGTGATTGAAAAATGGGTTTATCATTTTCTTTCTATAGAAGTTTCAATAAAACCCATGCAAAAAATTGAGGATGCAAAATGGTCATGGCACTTTGGTTTAGACAGTGATTCTAACAATATTTTAAACGATCTTTATAATGGAATTGACGTTGCTGACGAAAGACTTAAACAGATACTATGTTTATTTCAACTTGATGCTGAAGACGGATTTGTTCAAGAAATGAATGGTAAGCCAGTATATGTTGGATTAGCAATGAATGATAGTTCTAAGATAAAATTTAAACCTCAAAATATATTAACTAATTTACCTTTATTAAATACTTCTTAATTCAAGTAATCATCAGTTGTTCTTGGTTTAGGTCGGTCTTGAGCATCAAGCATTTTATCATTTTCCTTAAACATTTCTCCAACACGGCAGTCTTCACACATTTTAAGCATTTCAGTCCTACCATCTTTTTCAAACATCGTATGAGTAGAGAGTTTTTCAATTATTCTTTCTATAGATTTAGTAGATCCAAAAGTTTTACCACAAACAATACAATCAAAAGGTTGATCCTCAATAATAACTTTTGCTGACATTGCGTTATCGTTTAAGTTGAATTGAGAGTTAAGAGATATTGCTTTTTCGGGACATGTTGCTACACATATACCACATTGTAAGCAAGCATCTTCTCTGAATAAAAGTTGAGGAGAGTCTGGATTGTCCTGCAATGCGCCAGCAGGGCACGCACTTACGCATGATAAACAAATAGTACAACTATCAATATTAACATCAACTGTCCCATAAGGTGAATTATTAGGTAATGGTATAATGTCTTTTTTATTGTTATTACTTTTTGATAAACCTTGTATTCCGGCTCTCAATATTCCTCTAGGTGCTCCAACTGCAACAAAAGAAGATGGTTTGATTTTGGTGTAACCATCTTTTTCATAAAATTTATCCCCAATTTTTTCAGGATCACTCTCTTCAATAAATGTAATTGATTTATTATCATTTTTTGCAACGCCAGAAAGTAAGGCATTGGCCAATTCAATTTCTTTTGGTAAGAAATCAAATTCTTCAATTTTTTTTGGGTTTAGGAGTATAAAAATTTTTTTATATCCAATAGCTATCGAAGACACTAGAATATCATGACCAACTCTACCAACAGAATGCATTGAATAGGGTATCAAGTTAGCCGGCAAACCACTGCCATGTCTTGAAAGAATATTTATAACTTCATTTCCATAATCATTATCAAACAAAACTAAAGCAGGGTTTTTACCACCAGCTTTGATATAATTATCATGCAGGGTTGATAAATCACCTAATATAACTTCAAGGCTTGGATAATCAGTTTGAATAGCGCCAGATGGACAGACGGATCCGCAAAAACTACAACCACCGCATATACCTGGATCTACAGAAATAACGTCACCAGATGTTTGAATAGCACCTGCAGGGCAAACATCCAGACATTTTGAACATCCAGTTTTTTCATTACGTGAATGTGCGCATAAACTCTCATTATAGTTTACATAAATTGGTTTTTCAAACTCCCCAATCATATCAATTGCTTTTGAAAAAATCTCTAGTAAGTCATTTGGACTATTTGTGCTTGCTCTAAAATAACCATCACGTTTGTGATCACCTGTAAACATAGGTGTGTTTTCACTTAGATCTATTATTATGTCGCATTCACTATCTACTGATTCAAAAAAATCTCCAAACATCATATTTGATTTACTACTTGGAAGTGCTTCGGAAAAATTATTTATCTCAAGTTGGAATTGAGAAAAGTAACCTTGAGCTCTGTTTATATTTCCTTTTGTTATTTTGAAATTTTGAGGCTCTAAAACTATTTCGTCCTCACAATTAGAAATCATTAGTGTTACACCAAGGTGTTTATTTAATTTTTTACAGAAATCAAAAGCAATACCAAGGGAGTCGTCACCATTTTTATAATTAGTGTAAACAAAGCATCTTCCTAAAGAATTTAAAGTTAAACTTGGTGTTTTTTTTGTTTCATTGACAGATGAATTTATCAAAGCGCTTATTTTAGGAACGGATTTTTTACCCTCTTTAGACCATCCTGCATATTCTCTTATATTAAAAGTTCCAGGTGGCTGAAAATTATTTTCTTCAGCTAAATTTTCAAAAATATCTTCTTGCTGAGTGCACGCAATTAGCAATTTTTTATTTTCTTTATTTCCTACTTTTAGTTCATCCAAAACAACATCTAATTCTGAACCGCATAAGTTGTTATGTATTTTACATTTACTATCTAATTGGCAAGCTTTTGATAATGCTTCATCATCAATATCCATTGTTGCTTCGCAATTGCAAATAAGTATTTTTTTATTATCAATTTCCAAAAACAATCTCCCAAGATTGAGACAAGAACTTATTTAATTGTGGTATAATGTCAATTAATTTCTCATTACAAAAAAAATTTAGTTTGTTTTTTATTCTTAATGTTGTTATTTAGCTCTCCTATCTAAGGTTAATAAATGAGGCATTATGATAAGCTTAGAAAATAATAAGCATCTTTTATATGGTGTAAGAATCATTTTTGAAAAAAAAGAAATTGATAATCAATGGGAAAGTCATAAATGGATAGTTAATGATTTGATACCTCTTGATGTGACAAGTGGAGGAGGATATCCTCCAATTAATGACGTTAAAATTCGTCCACTTTTAAATGATGTTTCTCCACAAAATAGTGATAATAAAAATTTATTTGTTGCAGATGCCTCAATTGACTTGCATCGCGCAGAGGCTGAAGGTTATGCTGAAAATCTTCAATCTTCAGACCCTTCAATATATATAGTTCTGAGAGATGGAGATTTAATTGAAGAAAATGAAAAAAAAAGTGATGAGAAAAGAAATATTGACGTTCATTTAGCAGAAGTCTCACTATCTCCCTATCATATTCAAGATTATGAAGATTGTGGAGAAGATAAGGTTGAAAAAGTTCCATTATATGGTCCCATTTTAGAGCTCTTAAATAAGTTTGTTAGTATTCACTTTCATCCTGAGGAGTTTAAAAAAAGAAAAAGAGATAAAAAAAATATTGATGAAAATATTCATCGAGGTGGGGATCAAAGACTAAAGAAAAATTATTATAACTAATAATAGATTTTAAAGGTTAATTTATAATGGAAGAAGATAAAAAAGATTTAAATGAGAACTTTCTTTCTAGATGGTCTAAAAAAAAATCTAAACAAAAGTCTGAACAAGAAATTTCTAAAATAGAATCGCCTGATTTTAATAGTTCCCAAGGTGATGAAGTTTCAAAATCTTCAACATCAGAAGCGAGTGAAAACGATAAACTTAATGATGATGAATTGTTAAAGAAATATAATTTACCAAATCCTGAGAAAATTAAAAAAGAAAAATCTTTAGATGTGTTTTTTAGAGATGGAGTTCCTGACAGATTGCGTCAAATAGCATTGCGAAGAGTATGGAGATTAAATCCAATAATAAGATTCGCTGATGCAGAAATTAACGATTATCATGAAGATTTTACTGATGCTGCAACAGTTATTGAAGGGATGGAAACAGCTTATAAAGTTGGAAAAGGTTATCTGTCAGATTTAATTGATGATAAAGATGAAAATAATGACGTCGAATCGATAACTCCTATTCAACTATCAACAGATAAAAGTAATAAAAAGAAAATTAAAAAAATTTCTAAAGGAAAAAATCAAGATAAAATAAAAAATAAGAAACAAAATTATGAAACGAAACTTATTTCTGAAAAAGACAATAAGAAAAATATCAGTAAGATTGGCGAAATAAAAAAAGATAAGACTACAATAGAACAAACATCAACAAACACAGATGAAATTCAAATTTCCTTGCAAGATATTAATCATAAAATAAAGCCAGAAACAATGGTTTTTAAACCAAAAAATCAGTGATAATAATTTTTAACTAACAGATCTAAATTTTATTTTGATTTTTTACTTAACACATTAATAAAAAAAAGCTTTTCTTTTCCAAAATAATAGTAAATAGTTATTTTGGGGGATATAACTTGAGTTCTAATAACGCCAAAATTCTAGATAATGTAAATGAAGAAGATCAGTTGCGTGCTGATATGTATTCATTTTTAGCCAATCTTCTAAGATCAGAGCCTGACGAAAAATTAGTAAAACAATTAACAACGCTTGAATCTGATGATTCTCCCATTGGAAAATCAATTAAGACACTCTCAAAATTAGCTACTTCTCTTGATCTCCCAACTATTAGAGATGAGTATGTAAGAATATTTGTAGGGGTCGGTAGAGGTGAAATACTCCCCTTTGCTTCTTATTATTTGACTGGATTTTTAAAAGACAAGCCTTTAGCCAAGTTAAGACAGGATATGCAAAAAATTGGCATCAAGCTAGAGGAAAATGTAAAAGAGCCAGAGGATCACATCGCAAGCATATTTGATATGATGTCTGGCTTGATACTTGGAAAGTTTGAAAAAAAATATTCTATTACAGAGCAAAAAGATTTCTTTAATAAGCATTTAGCTCCATGGGTTGACTTGCTTATGAGAGATATTGAAAGTTCCAAAATTGCAGTGTTTTATTCGCCAATTGGAACTATTGGAAAAGAATTTATGGAAATTGAACGTGCGTCGTTCTCAATGAATGTCTCGGGGTAGCGATAGGCCCCTGTTTCATAGGCTCATATTTAATGAGCTTTTAATTAAGGAGTGTAAAATGAAGATTGATAAATCTAAGAATGGTAGGAGAGACTTTTTAAAAGGTGCCGCTGTAACAGCCGCCGCCGCTACAGTGGCTGCAACTGTTACCAAAACAGCATCTGCTAACGAGACTATGAATACTACTGGTTCAGGCTACCAGAAAACAAAGCATGTAAAAACTTATTATGAAACCGCTAGGTTCTAATATTAATTAATCAATTTAAGGAGGAAAAATATGCTTAGAAAGAAGACGAAAGGGGTGGCGATAGGCTCCCAAACTTCATCTTTCAATGGTAAAACCTCAGAAAAAGTCGTTGATAGGCGTACTTTTTTGAAAGGTTCAGGGTTAGCTGTAGGGGGATTAGCTACAGCTGCAGCACTCGCAGGTTCAAATGTTAAGCCAGCACAGGCTTCATTTTCAACCTCTGCAGTATCCATGAAGAAAACAGTTTGTACGCACTGTTCAGTTGGTTGTACGATTATGGCTGAAGTTCAAAATGGTGTATGGACAGGCCAAGAGCCAGGTTGGGATAGCCCAATTAATTTAGGTGCTCATTGTTCTAAAGGTGCATCCGTAAGAGAAACTGCAAGTGGAGAAAGAAGATTAAAATATCCTATGAAGCTTGTTAGTGGCAAATGGACAAGAATGTCATGGGATGATGCCATAAATGAAATTGGCGACAAGATGGAAGCCATCAGAACTTCATCAGGTCCTGATTCTGTTTATTGGTTAGGTTCTGCTAAATTTAATAATGAGCAGTCATATTTATTTAGAAAATTTTATGCATATTGGGGATCTAATAATGGTGACCACCAAGCAAGAATATGTCATTCAACTACAGTTGCAGGTGTTGCTAACACCTGGGGTTACGGCGCAATGACAAATTCTTACAATGACATTCACAATTCTAAGGCAATGTTTGTCATTGGTGGAAATCCAGCAGAAGCTCACCCAGTGTCATTAATGCACTTAATGAAAGCAAAAGAGCAAAATAATGCTCCATTAATTGTGTGTGACCCACGTTTTACTAGAACAGCAGCACATGCTGACGAATATGTAAGATTTCGTCCAGGTTCAGATGTGGCCTTAATCTGGGGTATTATGTGGCATATCTTCGAAAATAAATGGGAAGATAAACAATTTATTAGGCAACGTGTCTATGGTATGGATGATGTTAGAGCTGAAGTAAAAAAGTGGAATCCTGAGGAAACAGAAAGAGTTACTGGAGTTCCTGGATCTCAGTTAAAAAGAGTAGCTAAAATAATGGCTAATAACAGACCTGGTACATTTATCTGGTGTATGGGTGGAACTCAGCATACTAACGGAAACAATAACACAAGAGCATATTGTGCATTTCAATTAGCCCTAGGAAACATGGGAACCGCAGGTGGTGGTGCTAACATATTCCGAGGCCACGATAATGTTCAGGGTGCTACCGACTTTTGTATTTTATCCCATTCTTTACCAGGTTATTACGGTTTATCCGCTGGTGCTTGGAAGCATTGGTCAAGAGTATGGGGAGAAGATTACAATTGGATTAAAGCAAGATTTTCTTCAATGAAAGGAAAAGACGGTAAAACCAAGAGTATGATGAACCAGAAGGGTATACCTGTATCAAGATGGATTGATGGTGTTCTTGAAAAGAGAGAAAATATAGAACAGCCAGATAATTTAAAAGCAATGGTATTCTGGGGACATGCTCCTAACTCTCAAACTAGAATGAAGGAAATGAAAGTAGCAATGGAGAAGTTAGACCTTATGGTTGTGATTGATCCTTACCCAACAGTTTCTGCAGTTTTATCTGATAGAACAGATGGCGTTTACCTACTTCCATCTACTACTCAGTTTGAGACATATGGATCACTTACTTCATCCAATAGATCACTTCAATGGAGAGAGAAGGTAATCGAGCCATCTTTTGACTCACTTCCTGATCATACTATTATATATAAGTTTGCAAAAAAGTTTGGGTTTGCAGACCGTATGTTCAGAAATATTAAAGTAACTAATGATGAGCCTTACATTGAAGACGTAACTAAAGAGTTCAATAGTGGTATGTGGACAATAGGTTATACTGGTCAGTCACCAGAGAGACTTAAAGCTCACATGAAGAATCAACACGTTTTTGATAAAACAACTTTAAGAGCTGTTGGTGGAGAACTTGATGGTGATTATTATGGTTTACCTTGGCCTTGTTGGGGTAACCCAGAAATGAAACACCCTGGTACACCATTGTTATATGACACATCAAAGCCAGTGGCAGAAGGTGGATTATGTTTTAGAGCAAGATTTGGTGTTGAGCACGAAGGTAATAACCTATTAGCTGAAGGTTCATATCCGGTTGGTTCTGAGATTAAAGACGGTTATCCACAATTTACAATGGCAATGCTGAAAAAACTTGGCTGGGATAAAGATTTAACAGCTGAGGAAAAAGCTGCAATTGATAAAGTTGCGGGTGATAAAACTAACTGGAAAGTTGACTTATCTGGTGGTATCCAAAGAGTTGCTATCAAGCATGGTTGTGCTCCTTTTGGAAACGCTAAGGCAAGAGTTAAAGTTTGGACATTTCCAGATCCAATTCCATTACACAGAGAACCACTATACACTTCTAGAAGAGACCTTGTAGCTGATTATCCTACATACTCTGATAGAATGGCATATAGACTTCCAACATTGTATAAGTCTATTCAGGATGTGGATCACTCTGTTAAATATCCGATCATTCTAACTTCAGGAAGACTGGTTGAATATGAAGGTGGTGGAGATGAGACAAGATCAAATCCATGGCTAGCTGAATTGCAACAAGACATGTTTGTTGAAATCAATCCATTTGACGCCAACTCTAAAGGAATTAGAAATGGTGCAATGGTTTGGGTTGCAACCCCAGAAGGAGCTAGGATTAAAGTTATGGCAATGGTAACGGAGCGTGTTGCCAAAGGTGTAGCTTTCTTACCATTCCACTTCGGTGGTCATATGGAAGGTGAAGATCTTAGATCTAAGTACCCAGAAGGTTCAGATCCGTATGTACTAGGTGAAGCAGCAAACACTGCATTTACTTATGGATATGACTCAGTAACACAGATGCAAGAGACTAAGTGCTCATTGTGTCAAATTGAACTAGCTTAAAGGAGGGCTTAAAAAATGGCACGAATGAAATTCTTATGCGATGCAGAAAGATGTATTGAGTGTAACGCCTGTGTGACAGCATGTAAGAATGAGCATGAGGTACCATGGGGAATTAACAGAAGAAGAGTTGTAACAATACAAGATGGAAAGCCAGGAGAAAGATCAATATCTGTAGCCTGTATGCACTGTTCTGATGCTCCTTGCATGGCGGTGTGCCCAGTTGACTGTTTTTATCAAACAGATCAGGGTGTAGTGTTACATTCTAAAGATCTATGTATCGGCTGTGGTTACTGTTTCTATGCTTGTCCTTTTGGAGCTCCTCAATTTCCACAAGCTGGGAATTATGGATCAAGAGGAAAAATGGATAAATGTACTTTTTGTGCAGGTGGGCCTGAAGCGGATATGGGTGAGTTAGAGTTCCAAAAGTATGGACGTAATAGACTTGCTGAAGGTAAACTACCATCATGTGCAGAAATGTGTGCAACAAAAGCATTGCTTGCTGGTGATGGAGACGAAGTAGCTGATATCTTTAGAGAAAGAGTGGTTGCTCGTGGTTTCGGATCCGGTGCTTGGGGATGGGGAACTGCATACCAATTAAAAGGTTAAAAAAATAAAAAAAAAAGGCGGTTTTAGCCGCCTTTTTTGATTCTAAATATCTTACAATTTTGGGGTATATAATGATAAAAATTAATAAAGTAATTATAATTATCTCAATCTTTCTTACATCTTTGGTATTAAGTTCATGCCAAGAAGAACAAGGAAGAATATTAAATTATAAAAAAGGTGTGTATTTAGGTAAAAAAGACGATAATCTAACTAAAGAACAAGTAAATAAACTCAAGTTGCATACTTCAAGACAAAGAAGTAATTAAGAGGAGAAAATTAATGGTTAGGAAACTGGTTATTGCATTTACTATGGTATTTGTCATTAGTCTTACATTTGTAACAAATCCAAACTCATCAATAGCTCAAGTTAAGGGCGAGGTTCCAGGCAACACATTAGGATTAAAATCTGATGCTGATTTGTGGCGCTATATAAGAACTGGTAATGCTGGATCAACTCAAATGAAAGATCAATTATCAGCTGTGATGATCCAATCAGAAGGTGATAATTGGAGAGCAATAAGAAATGGTCCGGTTACGTTGTATGGTGGATTAGGCTTGCTAGCAATTATAGGTGTTCTTTTTGCTTTTTATATGTATAGAGGTAAAATAAAAGTGGATGCAGGTCTCTCTGGAGATACAATTTTAAGATTTGCTGCAATCGACAGATTTGCCCATTGGCTGATGGCTGGTTCATTTGTTTTGTTGGCATTAACGGGCTTAAATTTGCTTTACGGAAAATATGTATTATTACCTATTTTTGGGCCTGAAATTTTTACTGCTATTACTATTGGTGGCAAATATATTCATAATTACCTAGCCTTTGCTTTCATGTTAGGTCTAGTACTAGCATTTGTATTGTGGGTAAGACATAATATACCAAATAAAGTTGATTGGGAATGGTTGAAGATGGGTGGCGGCATATTTAAAGCAGGTGTGCATCCACCAGCAAAAAAATTTAATGCAGGGCAAAAAATGATTTTTTGGATAACCATGATTGGTGGACTTTCTGTAAGTATGTCAGGAATTGCATTGATGTTCCCATTTCAAACTACAATGTTTGCTGACACATTTGCCATACTTAATGTTCTTGGATTAGGTTTACCAACTGATTTAACGCTGTTACAAGAACAGCAATATAATCAGGTTTGGCATGGAATTGTATCCTTGGGTCTAATGATTATGATTATTGCACATATATACATAGGTTCAGTAGGAATGGAAGGCGCACTTGACGCCATGAACAGCGGTGAAGTTGACAAAAATTGGGCAAAAGAACACCATGGTTTATGGGCTAAGGAAGTGGAAGAAGAATCAAAATCAAAGCCTGAACCCGCAGAGTAAATATTATTAGAATAAATGCTTTTTAAGACAATCTTAATTAAAGATATCATAGTTTATAAATTAATTATGATATCTTTTTTATTCATAGTTAAAAGTTCATTTGGAATTGAACAATATACTGCCCATGGGGGTCCAGTTAAAGGTTTAGCTGTATCAACAAATAATCAACTCATGGCAAGTGCCAGTTTTGATTATTCTGTTGTTGTTTGGGATTTAAATCCAATTAAGGAGAAAATTACTTTGATTGGTCACGATGCTGCAGTAAATGCAGTTGAATTCTCACCAAGAAATGATTTTTTAGTATCAGGGGGGGATGACAACAATATTTTACTATGGATGCTAAATGACATATATACCATAAATGAGGAAATAGAGCCAATTAGACTTGGAAATCATAGGGGTAAAATAGCTGATTTGGAGTTTTCAAGTGACGGTAAATTTTTATTATCAGCTAGTTGGGATGGTACAGTAGGAGTATGGAATTTAAAAAAAAGACAAAAAATACACTCACTTGTTGGACACAAAGGCCCAGTTTACTCAGTTAAATACTCAAAAGATAATAAGTATATATATAGTTCAGGGTCTGATGGCGAAATTAAACTTTGGAAAGCAAATAATGGAGAATATGTAAGGCCATTAATTAGAAATGGATGGGGAATCTCAAAATTTGAAGTGGATGAAAAACAAAATTTTATTGCTTTTGGTTCAACAGACGGACAAATAAAAATAAATAAGTTTGATCAAGATGAAACTATTTTAACTATAAAAGAAGATAGAGTGCCAATTTTATCAATGTATTATTTAGAAAAAGAAAATATGATAAGTTTTGGCAATGCAAAAGGAAGAATGATTATATTAGATACTAGAAATTGGTCATTAGTCAGAGACTTCAACGCTGTTAATGGACCAATATGGGATAATATTCTTTTTCCTAATGATTCTTCATTAATTGTTGCTGGTCTTGACGATTTTTTAACGAGGTGGCAGATATTTGACTTTCCTCCAAAGTTTCTAGAAAGACCTGGGCCAGCTAGAAGATTTAACCCTGTAAAAGAGGTTAGTAATGGTGAAAAACAATTTGCCAGGAAATGTAGTGTTTGTCATACTCTTGTAGAAAATGGGAAAAAAAGAGCAGGCCCAACACTTTATAAAATTTTTGGACGCAAAGCTGGAACATTAGAAGGATATAAATACTCAAAAGCTCTAATTGAATCTGAGATAATATGGAATGAAGAAAGTATTAATAGACTATTTGATGAGGGGCCTGATAAAGTGACGCCAGGTACCAAAATGCCTATACAAAGAATGAAAAAAATACAAGACAGACAAGATCTTGTAATGTTTTTAAAAAAAGCTACTAACTAACAAAGGAGTTTAAAATGAAAATGTTTTTTACAAGTAGTGTTTTTGCGATAATAGTTGGAGTAGGTGTATACGTGATTTTAACAAGTACGGGTATGGATACTGCAAGTGTTATGTCAAGTTCAAATGTAAGATTATAGACTTATAAGTCTTTAGATGGTTAATAAAACTATTAAATCAGTTTTATATTTAACTATATTCTTATTAAATTTTAGTACCCTTGCTCATGATTATTCTGAAGTATGGGAAAAAGCTCACAAATCAACTGTAGTTGTTTTGCCAACTTGGCCAGGATACAATAAACCCGGTTTTGGAGCCCCAGCTGGTACTGCACCAGCTGGTACAGGTTTTTACTTGTCATTGAACAAAAAAGAAAAAATGACAAACTATATACTTACAGCTGCGCATGTAATTAAAAATGCAAAGATAGTAGAAATTAAAAATTATAATAATAAATCAGAGAAAGTTGATGTAATTTTGACTGACTTTAAAACTGATATAGCTATTTTAAAATCAACAAAAAAAGGCCAAAGTGTCCTAGTTACAAATAAAAAAATAAAATATGGTAATGAAGTTTGTCTAATAGGTAATAGTTTTGGATTAGGTCAAAGCTTATCATGTGGAATAGTATCTGGACTTAATAGAACAAGATTGGGGTTCAACCCAATTGAGGATTTTATTCAAACAGATGCAGCTGTAAATCCTGGTGCTTCAGGGGCACCTTTATTAAATAAAGAGGGTCAACTGATAGGTATGGTAGATGCAATATACACCAAGGAAGCAGACATTGATGCTGGAGTTAATTTTGCAATTGACATTAAATTAATAGAAAAGTTTTTGAATAAATATGCCAGTCAGATAAAATAGAATTCTATGTCAATAACACCTACCAAATTAGAAATTGCAAGAGATCTTTTAAAAGAATCAATTGTTGAAAAAGATAAAAAGACACAATCGTTTATCCATAAAGCTCAAGAACGTATAAATTATAGAACAATTAAAAGCACGTTAAACTTACCTACAACTGCAAATTCAGCAGTTGATGGTTATGGAATTTTATATCAAACATTTTTAAATAATCCAGAAACAGAATTTGAAATTGCTGGTATTGCGAAAGCAGGACACCCTTATAAAAAGAAAATTTTACCCCATCAAGCTATAGAAATTTATACAGGTGCTATAATGCCTGAGGGTGTAGATACAATCGTAATGCATGAAAAATGTAAAAGATCAAATAATAGAGTAATTATTAACGAAAAAGTAAAACAAAATCAAAATATGAGACCAATTGGCGAAAATTTAAAAAGGGGTGAGGTAGTTGTTAAAAAAGGAAAATTACTTAATGCAGCTGATATTGGGCAACTTGCTGCATCTGGAAATAATGAAATTGATATATATGCAAAATTAAACGTCTCAGTTATTTCAACAGGAGATGAATTAATTTCAAGTAGTGTTAACAAAAGATTAAGGGGCCAAATATATGATTCTAATAAACCAATGTTACTATCTTTATTAGATCATAATTTTTTAAATATACATGATTTTGGAATAGTAAAAGATAATAGAAATGAGTTAGCAATAAAATTTGCTGATGCCTTATCAAAGAATGACGTAGTAATTTCATCTGGGGGAGCGTCAGATGGAATAGAAGATCATACGCAAAATGCTATTAGAGATGTTGGTGCAGAATGTTTGGTTTGGCAATTAGCTATGAAGCCTGGAAAACCAATGGCAATTGGACGAAAGAAAAACAAATTTATTTTTTGTCTGCCAGGAAATCCCGTAGCTGCATTTGTTTGTTCAAAGTTGTTAATAAAACCACTCTTAATTAAACTAGCTGGTGGTGTTGATTTAGAACCATTAGTTGTAAAAATTCCCTCAGGTTTTGAGCATAAGAAAAGAAAAGGTAGAGCAGAGTATTTGAGAGCCAAAATAATTAGTAAAAAGAATGGAGATTATTTGGCAATCCATGGAAGGAAAGGAGCAGGTGTAATTTCTTCACTAACTGGTGCAGACGGAATTGTAGAAATACCAATGGATTATGAAACAGTTAACGTAGGACAGCTTCTTAAATTTTATCCTTTTGAACATAGATGCTTATAATTTATATCAGTTAGGTATAAGGTTTTTATCCCATTTAACAATGACATTAAAAGAAATTGATATCCTTGGAAAGTCAGACATATTAGGATGTACAAGGTGATGTAGAAATGCTGGCCACAAAAGTAAATCTCCTGACTTAGGTAAAACTCTATGTTCAGGATCAACTTGGTTATCACCTCTGATTGAATTCATATTTGCTTGAGGTCGTGGATCAAAAAAACTAATTGAGGCTGGGTTTAGGTCAGATCTATATATTTCAGCATCTGATTGATCAGGAACATTTATGTAATAGGTTCCTGATAACCAAGAATGGGGATGGTTATGAAGATTATGATAATCTCCTTTCATGTTAACATTCCCCCAGCCTTGGATTGACCAGTTTAGTTCATAATTTACCCCTGACTGTTGTGCATAATCATATACAGCTCTATCAATACATTGTTTTAGCCAAAACATAGCAGGATGATCCATTTCCAAAATATTTTGAGATATATAATTTTCTGTCATATTATCTTGAGATGCGTTGTTTGATAATACTATATCTGCGATCACAGAATTTGCATTTTCATGTCCAGGTAATGACATTTCCATAAACTGAGTTGACCAAAGGTTTAAAAATTTTGGCTTTGCAGTATTATTATTATTTTGGGTTTTAGGCATGTTATGCTCCACTTATATTTAAGCAATCTCAAATTTTTTAATTAATAAGTCAGTTATAGCACTTATGTTGTTTAAATCTAATGAGGGAATATCTGTATTTAACTTCTCATCTGAAGCTATTGCAAAAATATTACTATCGTCCTCATGTAAAAATGTTTTACCAATTTCACGTCTAAACACTTCAAGTTTTGGAATGTTTTCGTTTTTATAACCTTCGACTATTATTATATCACACTTATTTAATGGACTTTTGGCAAAAATTTCCAACATTTCAAACAAACTTTTTTCTTCTTCATTGTCATTTTCTTGAATAAGAGCAAATCTCTCTTTTGATGAAATTACCATTGGTCGAGCTCCAGCTTTTCTAAGGTTATATGAATCTTTACCTGGTTTATCTATATCAAATTTATGATGTGCGTGTTTAAGAGTTCCAACGTTAATTCCAATTTTTGTAAAATTTTCTATTAATTTAGTACATAATGTTGTTTTCCCAGAGCCAGACCAACCAGCAAGACCAAATATGGGTGGAAGTTTTCCAAGTATTTGCTTTGCAGTAATTAAATCCTTAGGTGAGTTTAGGTTTGTGAAAGGATCAAATTTTGATGTGTCAATGTTATCAAAATTTACATAAGCAGTCTTAAGTTGAGATGTGAAAATATCAATTTTTCTTATACCTTCTTCAATTGCTTTTTTTAATATTAAATTATTGTCAGTTTTCCATAATGCTATTACAGGATGGTTAAAGCCTCTTGATTTTGCGACAACTAAATCAACATTTGGGTTTTCATTTTTAGCTTGAACTAAAGATTCAATTAAATTTTTGGGGAGAAAAGGTGTGTCACAAGGTAAAGTTAGAACCCAATTTTGCTTTATATTTTTTGCCCAATTTAGGGAAGCTAAGATGCCAACTAATGGTCCTAAGTGTCCTTTTAGTGGATCTTCAAGAATTTCGTAACCAAAGTTTTGAAATTTTTCATAATTGGTATTTATATTTAATGCAATAGGTGCAGCTTTTCCTGAAACTTTTTCTAAGACATAAGAGATAAGTGGTCTATCCAGCAGGTTGATAAGGGCTTTTTCTTTTCCACCCATTCTTCTTCCTTTTCCTCCTGCTAGGATAACACACGGAATAATTTCATTTTTTTTTTTCAAATTTAAATTGCCTCAACTAATTATAGATCTTTGTGCTGATATTACGTCTTCATTCTTAACTGATGTAATGTCACTATCGAAAACAACTCTTTCAATGCCGTTAGCAATTATCATTCTTTTTCCTTTTGCCCTTCCTATTAATGTAAGGCCAGCCTGTTTTGCAAGTGTTACACCTGATTCTGTGAAACCTGATCTTGAAATCAAAATAGGAATACCCATTTGGACAGTCTTAATTACCATTTCTGAGGTGAGTCTTCCAGTGGTATAAAAAATTTTATCACTAGTATTCTCATTATTTAAAAAAATCCAACCTGCAATTTTATCAACAGCATTATGCCTTCCTACATCTTCAACATAAACAAGAGGTTTATCATTTTTACATAAAACACACCCATGTAATGCGCCAGCTTTAAGATAGAGACTTGGTTTAGTATTAACTTTTTTTGAAATTGTATAAATCCACGAAGTTTTTATTTTGGTAGTTTTGTCAAGATTTATTGATGAGAAATCATCCATTATATCGCCATAAACAGTTCCAACAGCACAACCGCTTGTCCTTATTTTCTTTTCCATTTTTTCTTCGTAGTTTGTTTTTCTTTTTGTTCTTACTATTACAACTTGTAAGTCTTCATCATAAGTAACTTCAGAAATCACATCATTTTTTTTGAGCATGTTTTGGTTTAATAAATATCCAACTGCAAGAAGATCAGGCATATCACCAAGTGTCATAGC
This sequence comes from uncultured SAR116 cluster alpha proteobacterium, assembly GCA_902583415.1. Classification (GTDB taxonomy): domain Bacteria; phylum Pseudomonadota; class Alphaproteobacteria; order Puniceispirillales; family Marisalimonadaceae; genus Marisalimonas. Next base: position 32,645 of record CACHVW010000011.1, read on the forward strand.
AGTTACAATTTCTTGTTTATTAAGATAAATCGTTAAAGGTATTTCTTTAACTACAGGAAGTTTTACGCAGTCACCTGCTTCGTTAACTCCTTCAATCTCTTTTGTTAAATTATCATTTTCCAAATCCGGTGATATTAGAAATTCTTCATCATTTTTCATCTTCAAACCTAATTTTTAACGTTGTTTAGAAGCTGCCCA
>CACHVW010000012.1 GCA_902583415.1 uncultured SAR116 cluster alpha proteobacterium
TTTAATTGTTTCTGAAGTAACCCCAAAAAATTTAAGGATTTCTTTTCCATTTACATATGTTTTATTTTCAAATAGTGCCATCGTGGCCTCCTTTTAATTAGATTAAAAAAACAGGCATCGATTTTTTAAGATGAGATTCAACTTCTACGATGTTCACTGAAGTTGTTGCATACTGATTACGCTAGTATGGCAGCGAGGTGCCCTCACCGAGCATATACATTATATCAGGTCCAGAATCGCTAGAAAAGGCCCTATTTAGATTTTTTTTAATTTTTTTTTAAGTTATTGGATTTACTAAAAAGGAGATAAAAATTAATTAAAACCGGTCACATCTCCGTCACAATTGCTTTGACTTTTATGAAAAATCCTGAGATTCTATAATTATAACAAGTGAGGTGTGGCTTATTATTCAAGGGGTTATTGGTAGCGGAGGAGGGACTTGAACCCCCGACACCCGGATTATGATTCCGGTGCTCTAACCAGCTGAGCTACTCCGCCAATTGATTAAATAGTTACTAAATATAATTTATTTTGTAGTCAAGTAATTACAGTCATAAATATAATTTATATTAATATAACTGCATCTCTTAAATTATCTTTGAGTTTTAATTTGAAGATTGAAGTATTTTCTTCCGTTGTTATTGAAACTGAAACATTCTCAATTTCTCCAAAGGATTTGAAAAAATTATTAAAATGTTGATATGACTCAGATAATTTAATTTCAAAGCTAATTAGTTCAAATTGATTCTTTTTCATTTGATATATTGGTTTTTTACTTTTCCAAGAAATTAAACTAGGTATGATTCCTGCTTCTATAATTTCACTGTCTAAAATGTTATTTTTAAACTTTGGCATTGCAAATTGCCATTTGTATCTATCCCGCGATGCTAAAAAAAAAGGATCATAATACTTATTAATTCTTATATCATTATTTTCAATTACATAACCAATAATTTGTGGTGATTTTTTTAATTTAGATTGTAAATTTGAGTTATCTAAGTTGAACCATTTTCTATTATTTAAATTGCTTATTTTTGGATCAATTGCAATTACCTCTAGGTAAACCCTTTTACTAATTCTTATCACTCTATTATGTGTTCCCATATCCTTGTGGTGGCCAATATCACTTAGCTTGGCTTGAAGTATATTTTCAATAAATTCAGTTCCTTCTTCTAAAGTGAAAGACCCAAAAACAATATGATCTAAGTTATGCATTATAAAATTGAATATCAGCTAATTTGTTAGGAGCTTCTGTTATCCACCCACCACCCAATATATGAGAGCTATCTCTAATATTGTAAAACACAGCAGCTTGACCAGTTGAGACACCAAATTGAGGATTGTCAAATGTTACATAAGCAAGACTATTATCAAAATTTACTTGAATAGTTCCAATTACTGGTTGTGAAGAATTTCTTAACTTAACTAACAATCTAAATTTTGTTTCATTTACTAGATCAAATAGCCAGTTACAGTCAGATATTTTAATTTTTTTACACGATAAAAACTCTTTAGGACCAACGATTACATTATTTTTTTGTGTATCAAGAGCAATTACATATAAAATACTATTATTCTCATCTACCCCTTTTCTACCCCCAACACCAATCCCTTTTCTTTGACCAATGGTGAAGTCAATTATACCATTATGTTTACCTAAAACATTACCATTTACATCAATTATATTTCCTGGCTCAACACTTCCTGGTCTCAATTTTCTAACTACCTCTGCATATTTACCTTCAGGAACAAAACATATATCTTGGCTATCAGGTTTATTAGCTACATTAAGATCATGACGTTTAGCAATAGATCTAGTCTCATCTTTTGTCAGCGATCCAAGAGGAAATCTTACAAAATCAAGTTGTTTTATAGTTGTAGCAAATAAAAAATAGGATTGATCTTTTATTGGGTCTACTCCAGTATATAGGCTTAAATGTCCTTTTTTTGTTTTTCTTCTGATATAATGTCCAGTGGCCATCGCGCTAGCTCCAAGATTTTTGGCTCTATCAAACATATCTATAAATTTAACTGTCTGATTACATCTTACACAAGGAATTGGAGTTTCACCTCTTAGGTAAGAATCTGCGAAGTCATTCATAACTTGATCTTGGAAAATACTTTCATAGTTTAAAACATAATGAGGAATTCCAAGCTTACTTGAAACTAATCTAGCATCATTAATATCTGAACCTGCACAACATGCCCCTTTTTTTTGAAGGGCTTTGCCATAATCGTATAGTTGCATGGTTAAACCAACCACTTCATAACCCGCTTCAACAAGCAATGCAGCAGTTACAGAAGAGTCCACACCGCCAGACATTGCTACAACTACACGATGATTAGATGGATGACCCTCTAAATCCATTTCTTTTATGATTTGGTTAATATTGATCATCACCTTTACTCTTCAGGAATTGAAACTCTTAAACCATCAAGTTTGTCAGTCACTTCAATTTGACACCCTAATCGAGAAGTTGGTTTTAATCCATCAGCTAAATCTAGCATATCTTCTTCATCAGGATTAGGACCTCCAACAACCGGAAACCATTCTTTATCAATTATAACATGACAGGTACAACAGGAGATTGATCCTCCACAAGTACCTTCAATTCCTAAATCATTATCTCTAGCCACTTCCATTAAAGATAATCCATTTTCTGCTTCTATAGATTTTTCAATACCATCTTGATTAACAAATACGAGTTTTGTCACATTAGACTCCATATTATTATTTTGCTTGCAAATTTGACCAACACTGAGCCAACCTATCTAATTCTTTTCTAGTTATCAAGTTTTCTAAATTTAAAATAGCATCATTTGGAGGAAAAGAAAATCTTACAGAGTTAGAAGCAAGATTATCATATCCCATTGCGCTAACAACATGACTTTTAGAAACTTTACCAGAACTGCAAGCTGAACCAGAACTAACTGAAAATGATTCTAAATCTAATTTCATCAATGCTAAATCTCCGGGTATGTTAGGTAGAGCCATTAGAATTGTATTTGCAACTTTATTTGCTTTTTCTCCAAAAAAAATTGTTTCTGGACTTAAAGTCTTTATTTTTTCTTGAAAATAATCTCTAAGAGATTTTACTTTGGAATAATTATTTTCAGTTGCATTAATAATGAATTTAGCAGCTTCACCAAATCCTCTTATTCCTAGAATATTTTCTGTTCCTGCTCTCATCCCTTTTTCTTGCCCACCACCTAAAATATGTGGCCTTAAATCTATCTTGTCATTATAAATCAAAGCTCCTATCCCAGTTGGAGCTCCAATTTTGTGACCTGAGAGTGTTAAAAAATCTAATTCTACTTCTTTTAGATTTATTTTAATTTTACCTAGAGCTTGTGCAGCATCACAATGAACTAAGCATCTAAATTTTTTAGCAATTTCAACAACATGATCAATTGGCTGTATAATACCTGTCTCGTTATTTACCCACATCACGGATACCAGTATTTTTTTATTATTTTTAACTAATTTTTTTAAATATAATTCAAGAAAATTCAAATCTATGACACCATCTTGATTTACTGGAATAATGTGATCACTTTTAGATGAAGATAATACTGCAAAATGTTCTATAGAACTTACGACAATAGTCTCAAAATTACTAAATATCAGATTAATAGCTTCTGTTGCAGAACCAGTAAAAATTATATTATTCTTGTTTGCATTAATTAATTCACCAATGTTTGTCCTAGCAATATCAATTATATCTTTACCTTTTCTTCCATAATAATGAACTGACGATGCATTCAATGGACCAACATCCATACAATCTATTAAGGATTTTTTTACTTCCTTTAATAGTGGAACAGTTGCATTATAATCTAGATAAATTTGTTTTTTCACAACTAAAGCTTAAAACCTAAAACATTAAAAGTTTTTAATTTATTTTTTTTGAATTTTATTTTTTGTAACTTTTTTGTTATCCAAAGTCTTTATTTTTTTTTCTAAATTTTCAACTTTTTTAAGTAAATCAACTAATATTTTTTCTCTTGGATCAGTATCACTTGCTGATATTCCATAGGCTTTAAAATTTTCCTTTTTCTTTGATCTTGCAAATTCTCTTGCAGGTACTCCTGCTACAGTGACATTAGGTGCCACGTCTCTTGAAACAACGGAATTAGCACCGATTCTTGCATTGTCTCCAACTTTTATTGCTCCCAAAATTTGAGCGCCAGACCCAATAATTACATTATTTCCAATGGTGGGATGTCTTTTTTGATTTCTTTGTAAATCACTTTCTATTGATGGCATTATACCACCTAATGTAACCCCTTGATATATAGTTACGTTTTCTCCTATTTCAGCTGTTTCACCAATGACTATACCTAAACCATGATCCATAAAAAAATTGTTTCCTATTTTTGCAGCTGGGTGTATTTCTATGCCCGTAAAAATCCTAGCAAAATACATAATCAACCTACCAAGAAATTTTAAGTTGTATCTCCAAAAAATATTTCCAATCTTATAAAAAAACATCACATGAAATGTTGGATATAAAAAAACAACCCCTAACCTACTCCCAGCAGCTGGATCTCTTTCTCTAATAGAGTCAATTTCATTAATTAAATTTTTAAATATCATTATATCATTCTACATTTCATAGGTATTTATACTACATTTCTAGTAAAAGTAATTTTAAATTTTAATTCCAAATTAAATTTTAATACCCAATTAATATTGACAGAAGTAAATTTAGTAATTAATGGGTGGTTTATAAATTTTTTCTTAATATCTTTATAGTTTTATACGAACTTTATTTTATGATATAAAGTCATTAATTCATTTTCTGGAGAAAACAAATGCCTGAGGTAATTCTAAATGGTCCACACGGAAGAATAGAGTGCAGATATCATTCCGGACAATCTCCTGATAGCCCTATAGCTTTAATATTACATCCTGAACCCAACCAAGGCGGAAGTATGAACAATAAAGTTTCTTATGCTATGTATCACGAGTTTAGAAACAGAGGTTTTTCAGTTTTACGGTTTAACTTTAGGGGTGTAGGAAGAAGTGAGGGTGTATATGAAGGGGGTGAAGGTGAACTAGCAGATGCGGCTGCTGTGTTAGATTGGATACAATCACAAAACATTCATTCTAGATACACATTCATTGCTGGATTTTCTTTTGGTTCATGGGTAGGAATGCAATTAATGATGAGAAGACCAGAAATTAGAGGTTTTATTGCAGTTTCACCTCCTGCTGACAAATTTGATTTCTCATTTCTTGCACCATGTCCTGCATCAGGTCTAATCATTCATGGGGAAGACAACAAAAGAGTTCCAATTGAAGTTATTCAAAGACTTGTAGATAAGATATCTATTCAAAAAGGTATAAAAATAGATGTCGAATTTATAAAAGAAGCTAATCATATGTTTTCAAATCATGATCAAGAATTATTAACTTCAATACAAAAATATCTTAATAATGTTTTGGATTCGTCTGAATACATTGAACTTTAATATAAATAATTATGAGTTTTAAAAATGAGTAAGACTAATAACTCTGAGTTTATAAAAATTATGAATGAACGAGGTTTCATCCATCAAATTACTGATATGGAAAATCTTCAAAAAGAAATGAATGCTGGTTCAGTAGTTGGATATATTGGATTTGATTGTACGGCTCCATCGTTGCATATTGGATCTCTAATTCAAATAATGATGTTACGTTGGCTTCAAAAATCAGGAAATAAACCTATCGTGCTTATGGGAGGAGGTACAACAAAAGTTGGAGATCCTTCCGGTAAAGATAGTACACGACCACTACTTTCTTCAGAAAAAATAAAATTTAATAAAGAGAATATTAAAACAATTTTTGAAAAATTCTTAAAATTCGGTGGAAATGATAATGATGCTATTATAGTGGATAATGCCGATTGGTTAGAAAATTTGAATTATATATCATTTTTAAGAGATTATGGGTCATTTTTTTCAGTTAACAAACTTATCAACTTAGAAAGTGTTAAATTAAGACTAGAAAGAGAACAAAATTTATCTTTTTTAGAATTTAATTATTCACTTCTGCAAGCTTTTGATTTTCTACAACTTTCAAAAAATTATAATTGTAAATTACAAATGGGTGGTTCTGATCAATGGGGTAATATTGTTACTGGTATAGATTTAGTCAGAAAAGCTTCTTCAGAACAAGCTTTTGGACTTACTTCTCCACTTCTAACGACTAGCAGCGGATCAAAAATGGGTAAAACAGCTAACGGTGCTATTTGGTTGAACAAAGATCAATTATCTGATTGGGATTTTTGGCAATATTGGAGAAATACAGAAGATTTGGATGTAGTTAAATTTTTAAAATTATTCACTGAACTTCCCATTTCAGAAATAAAAAAATTTGAAAAATTTAGGGGTGCTGAAATCAATGAGGCTAAAATAATTTTAGCGAATGAAGTTACAAAATTATGTAGAAGTTCAGAAGCGGCAGATAAAATTGCCTCATCATCAGCAAAATTATTTAGTAATTCTGAAACAGATGAAATTTTACCAAGTGTGGAAGTTACTAACAGTAAAATAAGTTTTATTGATGCTTTAAAAATTCTTAATTTTTTAAAATCAAATGGAGAAGCAAGAAGATTAATTAGAGGCAATGGGGCTAAAATCAATGACGTTGTCATAAATGACGAAAACTATACTTTATCCAGCAAAGATTATAAAAATGGGAAAGTAAAAATTTCTTACGGTAAAAAAAAACATGGTCTACTTATTTTGACTTAATTAGTCTGTGGCTTTTTTTATAAAAAAATTATCATTTTCAAGCCAATCCTCAGAAAATAAATCTCTTAAAATTCCAGGAGCAAATGACATTGTATTCAATTTGATTTCTGGATTTTCAATTATGCCTTTCATTTCAAATTGTCCAGCAAACAAGCCTTCTTTTTTCAATCCTGTTAATAACTCACCTACAGCAGGCACAACACTTAGTATTTTTGATATTAACTTAATTGGAGCAACTGAACCTGCCATTTGAATTGAATTTTTTTCTAAATTTAAGCTTCCTTTTGCAGCAATTCCTAGCGACTCACTTGTTAGGTAAAGCTTATCAAAGTTAAAATTATTATTTTTTACTTTGATATTCACTTCTCCTTTATCAAAGAAAACTCCTTCACCGGTTATTATTGATCTAATTCCTGAAAAGCTTAAAATTGAAAGTGAGTTAATTATTCCAGGAGCATTTATTATACTAAAATTTTTTGATTTTATTTGTCCTTCATATTGATTATATTTATCATTCAAAAATTTTATATTAATTTTCATGTCTCCACTTTTTATGTTTTTCGTAAAACCTAAAGCACTTAGAAGTTTTCCGCCATTTGAGGTGTCAAATCTTAAACTTGGAAATTTATTAGCTTTTTTTTGGAAATTAATTTTTGTCTCTGCCCCTCCAACTAGACCTATACCTTCTAATCTAGAAATTTTACCATCTGAGTGAATTTCAAATTTACCATTATCAAGTAATGATGCTTCCCCTAATAATATTTTACCATAAGCGATAGATTTGAATAAAGAACCTTTTATTTCCCCTTTTAAATTACCTGTTAAAGATAATTTAGAATTTAGTTTTATTAAATCTGCAGTTAAATCAAGAATTATATCTTTCGTTAAATACGTTTTATTTCTTAAATTTTTATTAAGACTGGGTAAATTAATTTTTTTACCAGACGCTTGTATATTTAAATCATCATCATTGTTTATTATAATTATTTCTTCAACATTTATGTCAGGAGTTACTAAATTTTTGATAAAAAATTTATTAGTATTTTCCTTGCCAAACTCAATAAGATCTGTTTTATAAATTTTATTATAAATTCTTAAATATGTATTTTTAAAAAAAGCAACTTCACCTTCAATTAATGATATTTCAGACTCAACAGAGGATGTGATATTTTTCTTCTTAATCAAATCTAGATAATTTATTTTGAGATATGAGTTTTTTAAATTAGAATTCAACTTTAAATTAAAGTTTAATTTTTTAAGATTGCCTGTTAGAAAAAGATTTAAATCTGTATTACCAATAAGTTCAATATCAAATTTACTTTTGATATAATTTGATACATCTGCATTGTTTTTTATTTTCAAAGTACTTTTGGTAACTATCATGTCGTTTATGGTTGTGTTACTGATAAGATATTGCACTTTATTTTGTCTAATGTACTTTGCCTTTTCTATATTAAACGCATCTTTACTAACCCTAACATTTTGAAAAGTATACTCTAAGTTTGAGTTCTTAAAAAAATCTGCTTTGGAAATTAAAAGAGCATTATTATAAAATTGACCATTTAATATTGCTTTACTAAATTGATATTGGATATGATTATTTACTAAAAAAAAACCATTAGTTGCATTAAGATTTAAATTAAAAATACTATCATTAAGTTTTTGAGGTTTTAAGTTAAAATCAACATCACCTGAAATAGTACTAAATAATTTCTTAAAAATTTTATCATTATATTCAAATCTAGTATTACTCAAAAGTAATGATCCAATAATTTCCTCTATTACAAATTCTTCAAAAAAAGAAAATTTTACTTTCATCTTAAGGTTTTTGAGGTTGCCTCCTTTAAATTTATTTGAAAATTTATTTAAATTTAATTCAGCAGGGAAATGGTAATAATATAAAAATTCACTTAAATGATTTTTAGTATCTTTGACTGAGATTTTTTTTATTAAAAAATCTGAAAAACCTTTTTGGGATATCAAATCAATTTCACCGGTGGCGGCTAATTGTTCGCCTAATATTATATCATTAAATTGTAGAATATTATTTTTCTTCTCCCAAGAGAATACACCGCTAATATTTGTTTTTAAAACTTTTTCATTTTCAATATTTTTTAAAGTTAAAATTGACTCATCTGATACAAAATTTACACTTTGTATACTAAAATCTTTTTTTGTTTTAATAGTATAACTTCCATTTAATTGACTATGCGAGTTTGTATTTAAAAAATTAAAATTTTTATTTAACCAATCTCTTTGCAAGAAATTTGCATTAAAATTTTTTATTTCACCGCTAAAGTTATTAAAATTTTTATCTAAGTTAGCTTTTAGTGAAAATAGATTTTTTTTTCCTTTGTTACATTCCATATCTAAGGATCTAGATTTATGAATAGTTTTTGATATTATAACGTTTTCACACTTTATTTGTAAAATTTCTTCACTATGTGAATCTTTATCATTTATTAATAAAAGATTTATTTTACCAATTTCAATTTTGCTATCAAAAATCTTTTTTAGAGAGGATTGAGTTTGAAAATTATTTTCGTTAATTAATGAAAAAATTTTTACTAAAGGACCAGGTAAAAAATTATTTTTTTCAATTCTTGCATTTAACGTTAAATCTCTAAATTTTATGTAATTGAACTGAATGTCGTTTTTATTTAGAAACAAATTTGTTAAAAGTTTATCATAAGCAAATCCCAATTCTATTAAATTAATTTTTGACTTACTTTTTTGTCTTAAAGAATAAATATTAACATTGTTTAATTCAATTCTAACAATATTTGGCCAAACAGGTTTCAAAAAACCTATTGATTTTATATCAACATTTATATTGCCGTCGTTTATTTTTCTTGAAATGAAATTCTTTACCTTTTTGTTTACAAAGGTTTTTACATTTAAAGAATCCAAAATAAAGTTTTGAGTTCGCTCTGGAATTACAAATAATGTCGAGATTGATCCAATTATAAAAAGACTGAATATAAAAAATGATATCAAAAAAAATTTTTTCATTTTTCTTTTATCTCTCATTATTAAATGATAGTTGATAAATTATTTTCATATAATATAACTTAATATCAAATTTAATCCTAATTATAAGGAAGATTATTATGTTAAAAATAAATGATAAAATACCTAATTTTGAAATATTAACTGATAAAGGTGATTTCAAAGTTTCAAATCATCTTGGTAAAAATATAGTAGTTTTCTTTTTCCCTAGAGCAGACACTTCCGGCTGCACAGCAGAATCCATTGCATTTACAAATCATCAAAAAAAGTTTGAAAAATTAAATTGTATTGTTATCGGGATTTCTAAAGATAATATAAAAAAACAAGCTAAATTTAGAGAAAAATATAATCTTACTTGTGAACTTGGCGCTGATTTTGAAAATAATGTTTGTGAACAATTTGGAGTTTGGGTTGAAAAGTCCATGTATGGTAGAAAATATATGGGTATTCAAAGAGCAACTTTTCTGAGTAATGAAAAAGGCATTATTACAAATGTTTGGGGAAAGGTAAAAGTACCAGGTCATGCGGATGAAGTCCTAGCTGCTGTTGAAAAAATGAATATGTAATTCTTTATCTTTTCATACCTACTTTTAAAGCTAGAGCAGATTCAATAAAAACGTCAATGTCTCCATCCAATACAGATTGAGTATTTCCTACTTCTACATTGGTTCGAAGATCTTTAACCATTTGATATGGATGAAGTACATAAGATCTAATTTGACTTCCCCATCCAATTTCACCTTTGTCAACATTATTTTGATTATTGGCCTCTTCTCTTTTTTGTAATTCTATTTCATATAATTTAGCTTTAAGCATTGACATAGCTTGAGCTTTGTTTCTGTGTTGTGATCTATCATTTTGGCATTGAACGACAGTATTGGTAGGCAAGTGTGTTATTCTTATAGCTGAATCTGTTTTATTAACATGCTGACCACCTGCTCCAGATGCCCTATATGTATCAATTCTTAAATCCTTATCTTCTATTTCTATATCTATATCGTTATTAATTTCTGGATAAACCCATATTGAAGCAAAACTTGTATGTCTCCTAGATGATGAATCAAATGGGGAAATACGTACTAATCTGTGAACACCAGATTCTGTTTTTCCCCATCCATATGCATTAAAACCCTCTATTAATAAAGTACAAGACTTTATACCCGCTTCATCTCCTGAGCTTTCTTCAATATTAGATACCTTAAAACCTCTTTTTTCAGACCATCTTGAATACATTCTTTGAAGCATTAGAGCCCAGTCTTGAGCTTCAGTTCCTCCCGCTCCAGCGTGTATTTCTATATAACAATTATTTGTGTCAGCTTCACCAGATAACAGACTTTCTAATTGAAGTATATTACAAGTCTTAACTAAAATTTCTATTTGTTCGATAGTTTCTTCAATTAAAATATTATCTTTTTCTTCTTCTGCTAATTGAATTAGCTCAAATAAATTGTCTTTTTCAATTTCTACATATTTAATCTGGTCAATAGTTTTTTCAAGTTGCTTTTTTTCTTTCATTATTGATTGAGCTTTAATTGTATCATCCCAAAAATTTTGCGACTCAACTAAATTATTTAATTCTATAATACGATCAAGAGAATTTACCCAATTAACATGTTTCTTTAAAATTTTAATTGCATGATCAATTTCATTAAATTTTATTTGAATTTCTGCTTGCATTAGCAAATAACCAATATCTTAATATAAAGGGGATAAATTTTTTTGAATGTTTTTTATGTTAATCTTTTTCTTATCATAATTTAAGTTAGGCAGTTGTCCAGGTTTGAAAGCTTCTAAAATTGAACCTTTTTGATTGGAGCTAACTTTAAGACCCGTTTTAGGATTTACTGATATAAGTTTTATTCCCGCTGGTCTCCTAAATGGTAAATCAGGTGTGTTATCAAGAACTTTTTTCATAAAATCTCTAAAAATTGGAGCAGCCACTGAACTCCCAGTTTCCTTATAACCAAGTGGTCTAGGATCATCAAAACCAACAAAAATTCCAGCAACTAAATCACTTGAGAACCCAACAAACCAAGCATCTGTATTTGCATTTGTAGTTCCAGTTTTGCCTGCTAAATTTTTTCCTAAAGAATTAATTATTTTACCTGTACCTCTTTTTACTGCACCTTGTAACATTGATACCATCTGATAGGCAGAAGAAGATGAAATTATTTTTTCTCTTGTATCTAGTGTTGCTAATAAAGGTATTTCAAGTGCATTAGATTTAATTCCATTACAATTTTTGCAATCTCTTTCATCATGTCGAAAAATTGTATTACCTCTTCTATCTTGAACACGATCAATTAGTGTAGGTATTATTTTTTTACCACCATTTACAATCATTCCGTATGCGTTAGTTATACTAAGCAAGTTAGTCTCACCTGCACCTAAAGACATTGATAAAAATGGCGGTAAATTTTCACTTATACCAAATTTGGCAGCATAATCTTGGATAACATTTTTATTTCTATTTCTTTTATCAATTTGTTTTTTTTCAATATGATTAACAATAAAATTTACATCAGAAATATTTTTATTAAGCTTCTCTGCAATGATGTTATTTGTATAACCCTTGTCAAGGTAATTTCCTATAATTTCTTCTTCTTCTATTAATTTGATAGCTAAACGTGCAGTCATTAAGTTTCTAGATTTTTCAATTCCCAACCTCATTGGACTTGGACCATAGAATTTCTTAGTGTAATTTGCAGGTTTCCATTTTTTACATCCAGAGCATTGATCATAGGCCAATGCCGCATCTAGAATTAAATCTGTTGGTTTATAATTTCTTTCTAGCCCTGCTAAATATACAAAAGGTTTAAAAGCAGATCCAGGTTGTCTTTTAGCTTGAGTTGCTCTGTTAAACTCACTATTTAGAAAACTATACCCCCCACTCATCGCTAAAACTCTTCCAGTATTGGGGTCTAAGGCAACTATAGCACCATTTACATTTGGAATTTGTGAAAGAGAATAGAATATTATATTTTTATTTTTATTTTCTTTCGCTACAATTATATCTCCTTCGGAAATAAATTGTTCGAAATTTTTATATTTTGCTCCCAAGTGAATAATTAAACGGTTTTTATTATCTTTTTTTAAAGACTGTGGTCTTGCCCAAGAAGCGTTTTTAAATTCTATTTTTACTTTTTTCTTTTGTTGAAGCATAACTTCAATAAAGTTTTTAGAAACTTTAGTGACAATTGCAGCGTTTCTTTTTTCTGGGAGTTGTTTTTGAACGTATTCTAAATATTTTAATAATTCTTCATTTTTAAAATCTAACATATTGAAATTACTAATTGGCCCTCTCCAACCTTGCCTTTTATCTAAGTTTTCTAATCCCTCAATTAGTGCTTCTTCTGCTTTAAGCTGTATAGATGGATCAAGTGTGGTTCTAACTGAATATCCGTTTGTATATAATTTTGATCCAATTTTTTCATTTTTGAACAGTATTTTTCTTACTTCTTCTGTAAAATATGGAGCATACCCCTCATCTATGCCACTCGATTTACGAATATTTATCAATTTTTTACTTTCTATTTTTCTAATATTATCTTCAATAAATCCATTTTTACTCATTTGAGACAAAACCCAGTTTCGTCTCATCATAGCCTGTTTTTTTTTATAAATCGGGTTATAATTGTTAGGTGCTTTAGGCAAAGCTGCTAAAAAAGCGCTCTCAGACAAATCAAGGTTATCTAAACTTTTATCAAAATAATTCAATGCCGCGGCAGCAACACCATAGGATTTAAAACCTAAATAAATTTCATTTAAATACAATTCTAGGATTTCATTTTTTGTGAATGCTCTTTCAATACGTATTGCTAATATAGCTTCTCTAATTTTCCTTTCATATGACATTTCTGAAGATAAAAGAAAGTTTTTTGCAACTTGTTGAGTAATTGTTGATGCGCCAATTAGTCTTTTATTGGTACCAATATTTTTAACATTAGTTATTAAGGCTCTTAATGTGGCCAGCAGATCAATGCCAAAATGATTGTAAAAATCTTTGTCTTCTGCTGAAATAAAAGCATTTATTACTTTTTTTGGAATGACACTTATTGGAACAAAAACTCTTTTTTGAGTAGCATATTCTGCTAATAAGGCACCATTTCCAGCATGAATTCTTGTGACAACATTTGGATTATACTTTGACAACTCTTTATAATCTGGAAGGTCTTTTCCAAAATACCATAAACCATAAAAAAATACAGCTATTCCAGATAGAATTAGTAAAAACATTAGAGTGATAAAATAATAAAAAAATTTCATTTTAGATTGTTATTCAATAATTTTGACATTTTTACGACAGGATTAATTTATATAAAATACAATATATAGATTATATGAATTTTAAAATTAATTCTTAATTCTTATTATTTTCAAAATAGTTTTCTATGGCAATTGCCAAATTTTTACTAAGTTCGTTTAAATATTTTGAATTTATTAATTTTTTTTCTTCTTGCTTGTTAGATAAAAAACCAATCTCAATTAATACAGAGGGAATATCGTACGATTTAAGAACTGTAAATCCAGCAAATCTATGACCTCGATTTAATGCTAATTTTGTTTTTTCTAAATTTGATAAGATTTTTTTAGCCAAAAATGCGCTATCATTCATTGCCTCTCTTTGAAACATTTTAATCAAAGTCCCATAAATCAATGGATCTTTAACCTTTTCATTATTATTAAACATCATATCAACTTCATTTTCCCTTTTAGCTAACAATAGAGCTTCTTCATCTGAAGCTTTGTCGGAGAGACTAAACACTGAAATTCCTTTTGCTTTTTTATTTTTACTTGAATCTGCATGTATAGAAATAAAAATATCAGCTTTGCTTTGTTTTGCTAATAAAGTTCTTTTTCTTAACGATAAGTATACATCTTCATTTCGAGATAAAATTGGATTTATTTTTTTAGTCTTTCTTAATGCTTTTGCCAACATAATTGAAGCCTTTAAAGTTATATTTTTTTCTAATGAACCTAATTGACCAATCGCACCAGGATCTTTGCCACCATGGCCTGGATCTATAAAAACAACATGATTTTTCTTTGATTTTATTTTATTGAAATTTTGTTTTTTTATAACAGGCAAATCAACATTTTTAGATAAAATATTTATATCATTTTTTAAAGAAAAAATATCTCCTTCATTTTTATGTAATGTATGTTTGGCAATGGCATAATTTACTTCTGAAGTGTTAGAAAAGTACATATTTAAACTGATACTTTGATTATTAATGTCATAATATTGAACATTTGATATTATAGTAGGTTTTTTAAATTCTATTACTATGTTAGTTTTGGTCTTAGAAAATTGATTGACACTTACACTATTAATAAATCGACTATTTTTAATTTTATTTTTTTTTATTATTAATTTATTTTTAAATTTTATTTGCATTCTATATGGGTCATTCAATAATTTAATTTTCATGACTTCAATAGAAGGTATATTTAAACAGTTAATATTTGTATTTGATATTTCACAGGTTTGATTGTTCTTTGCAGCAAAAACATTTGAGACAAACATATTAGATGAACAAAAATAAATAAATGCTAAGAAAAACACTATATAATATTTTTTAGGAATCATAACAGTTGTTTTTAAAATTTTTATGTGTCTAGTAAAACTATTTATATAACAAAAAATAAAGTTTGTCTTGATAACGTTTAGGTTATATAGTTAATTTCGGAATTTTAAGTTAATTACACACTAATTTATTTAGTAAAAGAAAGAAGAAGAAAGAAAGTTAGTGGATAACGCAGAAGCGTATAAATAAATTGAATGAGTTTAGAATTAATAAAGATAATATCACTAAAAATGAGGTTGTTGTCGTATTTTTATATTAAAGATGTATTTATATTTTATATGAATTATAATAATATTTTTATATACAAATCATAAACATAAACAAATAAGTTTATATCTCCATTTACTTTCAGAAAACTCATTCCACCTTTAATGTGCTATCAAACTTCTTTGGTAACTCATTTTGTTTTGGAGATTAATTATGAGTAAACGTTTGTTGATTGATGCAAGGCAGTCTGAAGAAACTAGAGTTATAACAACTACAAATGACATGATAGATGACTTTGAATATGAAGTTCATTCTCGAAGACAACTTAAAGGAAATATTTATCTAGCTAGAGTTACAAGAGTAGAGCCTAGCCTTCAAGCAGCTTTTGTTGAATATGGAGGGAACCGTCAAGGCTTTCTAGCTTTTAGTGAAATTCATCCAGACTATTATAGAATACCCATCGAGGATAAAGAGAAACTTCTAGCTGAGGCATCTGCTAAGACTGATGAAGAGCTTTCTTTTAATGAAGATGTTAGTGAGGATACAACAGACGATTATAATGAAGAAGAGCTAAAAAAAATAAAAAGAAATTTATATAAAAATTATAAAATCCAAGAAGTTATTGCGCGACGTCAAATATTATTAGTACAAGTTGTTAAAGAAGAACGTGGAACAAAAGGAGCTGCTTTAACTACATATATCTCCATAGCAGGAAGATATTGTGTTCTTATGCCAAATACTCCTAGAGGTGGAGGAGTAAGTAGAAAAATTGCTAATATAACAGACAGAAAAAGACTTAAGAAAATTGTAGATGACCTAGAAGTTGCAGATGGAATGGCTGTAATAATTAGAACAGCTGGTAGCAAAAGAACTAAGACTGAAATCAAAAGAGATTTTTTAAATTCAATTTCTATTTGGGAAAATGTAAAAAAACTAACTTTAGAATCTAATGCTCCTTTTCTAATACATGAAGAAGGATCATTGATTAAAAGGGCTATAAGAGATCTTTATAATAGTGAAATTGACGAAGTGTTAGTCGAGGGAATGGAAGCTTACAAAGTTTGTAAAAATTACATGAAAGCTGTAATGCCCAGCCATGCCAAAAAAGTACAACAATACAACAATGATAGAAATCCTTTATTTCAAAAATTTAGACTAGACGCTCAATTACAGGATATTTTCAATCCAAAAGTTAATCTCAAATCAGGTGGATATTTAATTATAGATCAAACAGAAGCTCTAGTTGCAATAGATGTCAATTCAGGAAAAGCTACAAGGGAACGATCGATAGAAGATACAGCACTTAAAACAAATTTGGAAGCAGCAGAAGAATTTGCACGTCAATCAAGACTTAGAGATCTATCTGGATTAATTGTAATTGATTTTATAGATATGGAAGAAGGCAAAAATCGTAATCTTGTTGAAAAAAAATTAAAAGATGCAATGAGAAAAGATAGGGCAAGAATTCAAATTGGTGAAATTAGCAACTTTGGTCTTCTTGAGCTATCTAGACAACGTTTAAGACCTTCAGTAATTGAAAACTCTTCTGAGCTTTGTCCACAATGTGGTGGTTCAGGTAGGATTCAATCAATAGAGGTAAGTGCAATTCAGATTCTTAGATCTATTGAAGAAGAAGGCATTTCTAATGATAATATCGGCATCAAAATTTCAGCACATTCTGAACTCATACTGCATATATTAAATAAAAAAAGGTCAGAATTAAATGAAATTGAAGCAAAGTACAACATTTCAATTGATTTTTTAAACGATAACTCAATTGTTCCTCCTCAAAAAAAATTAGAAGTTATTAAAAATAACTCACTTGCAAAGCAAGAAATACAAGAAATTAAAACTGATTCTAATTCTAACAATGAAGGTGAAAATGAAAATAAAAACAAAAAAGGGAAAAGGTTAAATAGAAGAAAAAAAAGAGTTCCTAAACAAGATAGGAATGTTGTTAACACTACTTTTGAAGAAAAAAATAAAGATCAAGATGTTCATGAGGAAGCTCAACAAAAAAAACCTCGAACTAAAACTAAGAAAACAACAGTAAAGAAACCAAAAGTTAAACCTAACAATAAATTAAAGGATACTACCTCAAAAAATATAGAGAAAGAAAAAACAATAGAAACAGAAACTGAAGATATTCACATAGAAGTAAGAGAAGTTAAATCTTCATCTCCTATCGAAGTGACACAAATAGATGAAAATACAAGTTCAAAGAAACCCAAGAAAAAAGGTTGGTGGTCATAATAAAATTAATCACATTAATATTTTTAATTTTTTTTTCAAATCAATCATATTCCGCACAAAATTTTCAAATAATTCGAGATGCGGAAATCGAGCTTTTTCTACATAAATTAATAAAATCTACTATTGAGGAAAGCAAAAGTAAAAACTTTCACCCTAGACTAGTTTTAAATAGTGAATACAATGCTTTTGTCACAGGTTCTAATAAAATTTATATAAATACCGGTTTGATAAATAAATCAAATTCGTTAAGTGAAATTCAAGCTGTGCTGGCTCATGAGATTGGGCATTTAGATTTGAACCATTACAATTCAAGATTAGTTAATTCTAAAAAATTATCAAATTATTCAAAACTTGCTACATTTGCTGGCATTGCCCTATCAGCTCAAGGAAGACTAGATGCTAATTCAGCTGTTGGCTTAATGATTGGTTCTAATGATCTTGCTACAAAATCTTTACTTCAATTTTCTAGAATACAAGAACAACAAGCAGACAAGTTTGCATTAGATCAGTTAATAAAGAATAAAATATCTTTGATGGGTCTAGAAAAATTGTTAACAAAATTAGCAAATGAAGAACTTAACAATTTAAATACATCCAAAAACTATTATAGATCACATCCTTTTTCAAAACAAAGACTAGAACAAGTCAAAAGATATAAATTGCAATATCAAAAAGTATCATTAGGTGAACAAAAAATATCGTTTAACAACAATATAATTTCATTACAATATATAAAAAATAAAATCAAAGCTTACACTGTTGATCCTAATGATCTAATGAAAAATTTGGAAAACAAAAATGAGTTTTTATTTAACTATACGCAAATGATCGCTCTATATAGACTTGGCAAATATGATTTAGCTCAAAAAAAACTTTCTTTAATAAAAAATAAATACGAGAGGTATCCTTTTTTTTATGAGTTTAAAGCTGATATCTACTACAAAGAAGGTAAATTCAATATTGCAATAAGTGAATATGAAAAAGCTATTCGGACTTTGCAGGAAGTTTTTTCTCCTTCAACTGATCTTATAAAATTCTCTCTAATCAAGACATATTTACAAACTAATAATAGTGCTAATTTAAATAAGTCGATTATACTTTTAGAAGAACTGCTGTTGAACAATCCCAATTGGAGTTATTTATGGAGATTATTATCAAAAGCTTCTGGTAAATTAAACAAAAAAGGAATAGCTTACATTGCTTTAGCTGAAGAGGCGCTTATTAAAAAAAACTTTATTAAAGCAAAAAAATATGTAGATTTAGCGTACAAACAGACTAGTTTACCCATATCTTATAAGTTAAGAGGATCAGATATACTTAATAAAATAAAATTAAAATATCAAAAAAAGTAATCTATTGATAAGCAAAAAAAAATGACAAGAATAATATTTATATATATATCTATTTTTATATCTAGTTTTCTAATAATATCATCGTCTCATTCTCATGAGATAAATAAAGATAACATAGATACAATAATAAAAAATTTCCTAAAAAAAAATCCTGATTTATTAAAATCTACTTTAGATAATTACAAATTGTCTGTGGAAAATAAAAAAAGACAAAATGCCATCAAGATGTTGAAGAATATTGGTAATCCTGGCATTTTTCTTAAACAAGCTGATGTGACTATCTATGAATTTTTTGATTATAATTGCGGTTATTGTAAATCAGTAGTTAAAACAATAATGGATGCTTTATCTGAAGATAAAAAAATTAATTTTGTTTTCGTTGAATTTCCAATTTTATCTCAACAATCATATATCGCTTCTAAAGCAGCTCTTGCCTCAAAAAAACAAGGTCTATACAATAAATTTCATCTATCATTAATGACAATAAAAGGAAAAGTTAATGAAGAAAAGGTATTTAGCACAGCTAAGGAGATAGGTTTAAACATAGATCAACTAAAAATAGACATGAATAATCCAGAGATCGAACAACAATTGGCGAAAAATAGAGAAATTGCAAAATTACTTAATTTAAATGGAACTCCTGCATTTATAATTGGCGATATTATTTATCCTGGTGCATTAAACTTAAATAAATTAAAAGAAATAATAAAACAATTTAGAGAAAGTTAACTTATCTTGGTAATTAGTCTAAAAATTGACAAAAATTTAAATTACCTAATTTTCGGAGATATGTTTTGAGTAAAAAATTATACATTATAAATGGTCCAAACTTAAACCTTCTTGGTACAAGAGAACCTAAAAAATATGGTAATATTTCTTTAGATAAAATAAAAAAACTTTGTACAGAAAAATGTAAAAATTACAACTTAGATTTAAGTTTTTTTCAATCAAACATTGAAGGTGAGTTGATTGATGAAATACATAACGCTATTAATGATGGACAAGGAATTATAATAAATGCAGGAGCATTAACTCATACCTCAATTGGACTCCTTGATGCTCTGAATATGTTTAAAGGCCCTAAAATAGAATTACATATAACTAATATTTACGCTCGTGAAAATTTTCGTCATAAATCTTATATTTCACCAGTTGTTAATGGAATAATCGCTGGATTTGGTTTTAATTCTTACCTCCACGCTATAGATGCCATCAAAGACCTTATAAAAGATTAAATTAGAAAAGGTAATTTTATGACAAAAAAAAATGTCCACAAAGAAAATTTAAGTATAGTCCAACAGTTCGTTGATATGGTCAACAAAGATAATTTAATGGAATTGGAATATGAGGCAGATGACTTTAAGATTAAAGTTGTAAAAAATATGAAAACTTCTTTTTCAACACCTCAAGAAGCTATTGTTAGCATTCCAAACGCTAGCGAAAATAAAGAGGCTTCTAAATCAATTGAAAGGGTAGAACAATTTACCAACAAACATCCTGGTGCTGTAAATTCTCCAATGGTTGGTTCTGCATATTCTGCACCTGAACCTGGAAAAGATCCATTTATCAAATTAAATTCTCAAGTTACAAAGGGAGATACATTGCTCATTATTGAGGCTATGAAAGTAATGAATACAATTGCTGCCCCTAAATCTGGAAAGGTAGTGTTCATTGGATTTGAGGATAGCCAACCAGTAGAATTTGATCAATTACTAGTTGTGATTGAGTAATAAAATTATGTTGTTCAAAAAAATATTAATAGCAAATCGTGGTGATGTGGCATTGAGAGTTTTAAGAGCCTGCAAAGAACTTAATATTCAAACTGTCGCTATTCATTCAACTGCTGACAGCGAGGCAATGCATGTCAGATTGGCAGACGAAACTGTTTGTATTGGGGGACCATCATCATCAGAGTCATATTTGAACATCCCTGCTATAATTACTGCAGCTCAGTTAGTGGGAGCAGATGCTATCCATCCTGGAGTAGGTTTTTTATCAGAAAATTCTGATTTTGCAGAAATCGTGGAGGCTCATAATATTGTTTTTATTGGCCCAAAACCAGAACATATAAAATGTATGGGAGATAAAATACAAGCAAAAATTACAGCAAAAGAACTTGGTATTCCTCTTGTTCCAGGCTCAAAAAGTGACGTTGTAAATTTTAAAAATGCGTTAATTGAAGCAAAAGAAATTGGCTATCCAGTGCTCATCAAAGCCGCATCAGGTGGTGGTGGTAGGGGTATGAAAGTAGCGATGAGTGAGAAAGATTTAGAATCTGCTTTTACATCAGCAAAAAGTGAAGCAAAAGCAGCCTTTGGTGATGATCGTGTTTATATGGAGAGATACCTCCAAAAACCAAGGCATATTGAAGTTCAAATTATTGGAGATAAATTAGGCAATACCGTCCATCTTGGTGAAAGAGAATGTTCTATACAAAGACGTCATCAAAAAGTAATTGAAGAAGCTCCTTCACCTGTCATAGACCAAAATACAAGGGATAAAATAGGTAATATTGCATCTATGGCTGTGGCAAAAATGGGCTATCTAGGATTAGGTACAATTGAATTCTTATATGAAGATGGTCAATTTTTTTTCATTGAGATGAATACAAGGCTTCAGGTTGAGCATCCAATTACAGAGGCTATTACTGGAATAGATCTAGTTAAAGAACAAATTATGATTGCTGCTGGTCAACCTATATCTTTCAAACAAAATGACGTAAAATTTAATGGACACGCTATTGAATGTAGAATTAATGCAGAAGATCCAAAAACATTTATTCCTTCACCTGGCAAAATCACACAATTTCATTCTCCTTGTGGCTTAGGTATTAGATTAGAGTCATGTGTATATTCTGGTTACGTAGTTCCCCCATATTATGATAGTTTAATTGCCAAATTAATTGTGCATGCGTCTGATAGAGAACAATGTATATTGAGGTTAAAGCAAGCTTTAAAAGAAATTGTTATTGAACCTATTTCTACTACTATTGATTTACATAAAGATATATTAGAAACCTCTGTGATGAAAGATGGGTCATATGATATAAGATGGTTAGAAAATAAATTGTTAAATAATAATTAAAATATTTATCATTCGACCCAATATATATTTTTGAGAACTAAAGATAATAAAATAATTACTCCAGACCAGCTTATAAGAGCTTATATGCTCGGTATGTTTCCAATGTCTGACAGCAGAACAAACAAGAAATTTTTTTTTGTTGATCCAGAATTTAGAGCTGTCATACCAATCTTTAATTTTAATATTTCAAAAAGCCTTTTACGTCTTGTTAAAAAAAAGCCTTTTAAAATTACTATTAATAAAGCCTTTCCAGATGTCATTAAATCATGTGCAACTATCAACAGAACTGAAACATGGATTAACAAAGAAATAGAAAGCTTGTTTATTTCTCTGTATGAAATGAAACAAGCCCATTCAGTAGAATGTTGGAAAGATGACCAATTGGTTGGGGGTATATATGGATTAGCAATAGGAGGTGTTTTCTTTGCTGAATCGATGTTTAGCAGTGTTCCAAATGGAAGTAAAATAGCTTTATTAAATCTTGTAGCAAGATTGTGGAGAGCGGGTTTTAAAGTTTTAGATGTTCAGTTTTTAAATGATCACTTATTACAATTTGGGGCTTATGAAATAAGTAAAAATGAATTTCAGGCGGATCTTCAAAAAGCAATTCAATTAGAAGTAGACATTTTGTCTTTTGGCGAAACAGATGTTGATTTTTCTTATTGTTTATCAACCTTTTTGCAAGCAAGAATAGATATGTCATAAACTGAGTTTTCTAGAGCATTTAGAGCAGGGCTAGAAGCAAACATCCACCCCTTAAACTTAACTTCTGACAATCTATCAGAATTATCTTTTATTCTGACATATGCTAATGATTCAGGTTTAAAAATAGGTTTTGAAAAAACACACCTTTCAACGAAAATATCTAATACCCCAAATTTATGAGTTTTGGCTACATCAACTTCAAAAGTTTTTATTCTGGCCGTAATTTTGTCCAAACCTTGGATTACTAATCTATTGCCTTCAATCCATTGAGAAGCCAATGTAGTTTTTGAAATTGATAAGAAAATTATTATGATAAAAAATTCTAAAACACGCATTATTATAACCTAAGTGTTTTTTAGATATTTGTCACTCTTTTGAAAATACAACTTTCCCTAGCAAATCTGTAAAGCTTACAGCATCAGTAGTATCATATATAATATCATCTGGCTTAAGATATGTTTCAGATGAGCCAGGTATAATATCTAAAAAATTACCTCCTAAAAGGGAAGATGACGTAATTCTTGCTTGAGAGTCATCTGGTATTTTTATTTTGTTATTGAGTTTGATATATATTTGGGCATTATAATCGGCTAGATCAAGATCCAATTTAGTAATCTTTCCTACATTTATACCTGATATTTTTACATCATCACCATTTTTTAACCCTGCTGAAGATCCAAATATAAGGGATATACTATACCCGCTACTTTGATTCTTATCAATTGATTGCATACCTATTATTAAAAAGAATATGGCCGTTATCAAAACAACTGCACCCATCAAAATTTCAATAGAACTGTATCTCATATTTTATATTCCTAGTCAGGTTATTTACCAATATTATATCTCATTTATAAAAATAATAAATCAGCATTATCAATTTTATTTTTAATAAATTTTTTTGACAGTTAAAAATTAAATAAAATTAATGAGTTAAAAAAAAAAGTAAAAAAATTGAATTATGTACTTTACGAATGCATACTAAATCATGTACTTTAAACTTTAGTGATTACTATATCTTGTGTTTATCCACAGGCTACCGTAGTAACAAAAATTCATAAAACAAGGATTAAATTAAGGAAAAACAACGCTTTATTGAAACAAATTTTTTAAATTAACTACCAAAAAGCAAGTTATCCACAGGTAGTTTTTTAAAAATGTAAGAATAGATTGTGAGTATTGTTTTCTTTATTGTAAAAAAGGGAAAAAGATGAAATTTGAAAGACAATTTACAAAAAAAGGAAATGATGCATATGCAGGTATGGAATTTAAAACTACTACCAGTGAAATTAAAAATCCAGACGGTACTGTAGTATTTAGTGCGCCTGATATTGAAGTGCCTGCTAACTATTCTCAGGTTGCCGCAGATATTATTGCACAAAAATATTTTCGCAAAGCTGGTGTC
Organism: uncultured SAR116 cluster alpha proteobacterium; assembly: GCA_902583415.1. Lineage (GTDB taxonomy): Bacteria > Pseudomonadota > Alphaproteobacteria > Puniceispirillales > Marisalimonadaceae > Marisalimonas. Next base: position 24,345 of record CACHVW010000012.1, read on the forward strand.
CCAGTATATCTCAAAAAAGTAAAAGAAGAAAATGTACCAAATTGGTTATGGCGTTCAGAACCAGATAAATCAAAATTAGATAAGTTACCAGAAGATCAAAGATACAAAGGCGAAGAATCAGCAAAGCAAGTGTTTAACAGACTTGCTGGTACGTGGACATACTGGGGATGGAAAGGTAATTATTTTACTACTGAAGATGATGCAAAGACTTACTTTGATGAAATGAGATTTATGCTAGCTGCACAAATGTGTGCTCCAAACTCACCACAATGGTTTAATACAGGCTTGCACTGGGCTTATGGTATAGATGGTCCTAGTCAAGGTCACTACTATGTTGACTTCAAAACAAAAAAACTTGTAAAATCTCAATCCTCATACGAGCATCCACAACCTCACGCCTGTTTCATTCAATCTGTAGCAGATGACCTTGTTAATGAAGGCGGGATAATGGACCTTTGGGTTAGAGAAGCCAGGTTATTCAAATATGGTTCCGGAACTGGATCCAATTTTTCTAAATTAAGAGGCAGTACTGAAGGTTTATCAGGTGGTGGAAGATCTTCAGGAATGATGAGTTTTTTAAGAATAGGTGATAGAGCTGCTGGAGCAATCAAATCTGGTGGTACTACGAGAAGAGCTGCAAAAATGGTCACAGTTGATATAGACCATCCTGATATAGAAGAGTATATAAATTGGAAAGTCGTTGAAGAACAAAAAGTTGCCGCGCTGGTAGCGGGCTCAAAACTTACTGCGAAAAATTTAAAATCCGTCATGGATGCTTGCAATTTAGAACATTATAATGAAAAGGACAGATTAAATCCAAAAGTTAATAACGAGCTTAAAAAAGCAATATTAAATTGCCGTGCAGTAATGATACCTGAAAATTACATACAAAGAGTAATTCAATTTGCCGGCCAAGGATTTAAAGAAATTGAATTCCAAACTTACGATACAGATTGGGATAGCGAAGCTTACTTAACTGTATCTGGGCAGAATTCAAATAACTCAGTAAGAGTTAGTAATGAATTTTTAGAAAAAGTATCTCAAAATGTTAAATGGGATCTAAAAAGGAGAACTGACGGTGGTGTTCACAAAACAGTAAGTGCAAAAGAATTGTGGTCTAAGATTTCTGAAGCTGCTTGGGCTTGTGCAGATCCTGGCTTGCAATATGACACTACCATTAACGAATGGCATACCTGCCCTAATGCTGGTAGAATTAATGCGTCTAACCCTTGCTCTGAATATATGTTTATTGATGACACTGCCTGTAATTTGGCATCAATAAATCTATTACAGTTTAAGAAGGATGACGCCTCATTTGATATAAAAGCATATGAGTATACAACTAGATTGTGGACATTAACCCTTGAAATTTCCGTAATGATGGCACAATTTCCTTCAAAGGAAATCGCACAGAGATCTTATGAATATAGAACACTTGGACTAGGTTACGCAAATATTGGTGGCTTGTTAATGTCTTGGGGTATCCCTTATGACAGTGACCAAGGAAGATCTATATGCGCTGCTCTTACATCAATAATGACTGGGATATCATACGCAACATCAGCAGAAATAGCTGGTGAATTAGGACCATTTCCTAAATATAAAAAAAATGCAAATAGCATGTTAAAGGTTATAAGGAATCACAAAAGAGCATCAGAGGGTAAAACACGAGGTTATGAAGACCTTTCTATAAATCCAGTTCCTTTGATGTCTGAGGATTGCCCTGATCAAAACTTAATAACAGCTGCCAAAGATGCATGGGCTAAAGCTCTCTCTTTAGGTGAAAAAAATGGCTATAGAAACGCTCAAGCTACAGTAATAGCTCCAACTGGAACAATTGGATTAGTAATGGATTGTGATACTACTGGTATTGAACCTGATTTCGCAATGGTAAAATTTAAGAAATTAGCGGGTGGTGGATATTTTAAAATTATTAATCGTGTGGTTCCTGAAGCACTTGCTCATTTGGGTTATGATACAGACCAAATTAACGACATGCAAAAATATGCTGTTGGTGCTGGCAGTCTAAAAGAATGTCAAGCAATAAGCCACAATGCGTTAATTTCAAAAGGTTTTACTGACAGAGAAATAAAATTAATTGAAGCCTCTTTAGAGTCAGCTTTTGACATAAAATTCGTATTTAATCAATTTACCCTGGGAGAAGAATTTTGTAAAAATACATTAGGTATTTCTTCTGTACAATTGAATGATTTTAGTTTCAATATGTTGGAGTTTTTAGGTTTTACCCAAGAAGAAATAGATGTTGCGAATATTCACGTTTGTGGTGCTATGACTCTTGAAGGTGCTCCTCATTTGAATAAAAAACACCTCGCGGTATTTGATTGTGCAAACGTGTGTGGTCGAATAGGTAAGAGATTCCTATCCGTTGAAAGTCATATTAAAATGATGGCAGCAGCACAATCTTTTATCTCTGGAGCTATATCTAAAACTATAAACATGCCCAATGATGCTTCTATAGATGATTGTAGTGATGCTTATATGTTATCATGGAAATTGGGAATTAAAGCTAATGCACTGTATAGAGATGGATCTAAATTAAGTCAACCACTTAACTCAGCACTTCTAGATGACGATGACATCGACGAAGATAATACAACAATCGAACAAGATATCACAAAACGAACCAGTGAAGTTGTTGAAAAAATAGTTGAGAGAGTTGTTAGGGCAGAACGTGAAAAACTACCACATAGAAGGAAAGGATATACACAGAAAGCCATGGTAGGTGGTCACAAAGTATATCTTAGAACTGGTGAATATGAAAATGGGAAATTAGGCGAGATTTTCATTGATATGCATAAAGAAGGTGCAGCTTTTAGATCTTTAATGAATAACTTTGCTATTGCAGTGTCCATTGGTTTGCAATACGGCGTTCCTTTAGAAGAATTTGTTGAAGCTTATACCTTTACACGCTTTGAACCTCAAGGAATGGTAACTGGAAATGATACTATTAAAATGTCAACTTCAATCCTTGATTATATTTTTAGAGAATTGGCTATATCATATTTGGATCGAAACGATCTTGGTCATGTAGGACCAGACGATTTAGATTCAAGCACTACTGGCTCAGGTGATAACAAAACGCTATTCTCAGAAAAAGTAGCTAGTCGAGGCTTTGTAAGAAGAGAATTAAAAGTCGTGTCTGGAGGTTCAAATAACATTTCAGTAATGCCACAAACCACTTCCCTAAAAGATCAAGATGTAGAATTATCAGATAATAATGATACTACTATTACTATTGATGAAACAAAGGCTCCAAGTCTTTCTCAAGAAATAGAAGCTAAAATCAAAGGCTATGAAGGGGAAGCTTGTGGAGAGTGTGGAAATTTTACTTTAGTTAGAAATGGTACATGTATGAAGTGTAATACATGTGGTGCTACTTCGGGTTGTTCTTAAATTAGGGGTTTAAAATGACTAAAGATATTAATAAGCAATTAGAAGAATTAAATATAGATATTGAAAATGCCAGTGCTCCAGCAGGAAGTTACATTCCATACGTAATATCAAATAGCTTAGTTTTCATATCAGGACAATTACCTTTTATTAATGGAGAATTAACTATAAAAGGGAAAATCGGAGATAATGTCTCTGTTGAAGAAGGAATTCAAATGGCTGAAGCTTGCGCAATGGCTTTGCTAAGCCAATTAAAGGAAGCTTGTAATGGTGATCTTAATAAAGTCAAAAGAGTCGTTAAATTGGGTGGATTTGTAGCCTCTACACCAGACTTTACTGATCAGCCAAAGATAATAAACGGAGCATCAGATTTATTCGTTAAAATTTTTGGAGAACAAGGGAAACACGCTAGATTTGCAGTTGGAGCACCAGCGCTTCCAAGAAATGTCCCAGTAGAAATCGAAGGTATTTTTGAGATTGAAAATTAAATTATTTTTTCTTAAAACCCTTTGATAATGAGAGTTGAGTTAATATCCAATTTATCAGATATAGATAAAAGTGATTGGAATAATCTAAATACTTATAATCATCCATTTACATCTTATGATTTTTTGAATTCTTTGGAAGTTTCAAAATCAGTTCATTCATCAACAGGCTGGAATCCTCAACACATAATAATTAAAAATACAAATCAGGAAATAATAGGGGTTTCCCCAAATTATTTAAAAATGCACTCATACGGTGAATATATTTTTGACCATTCTTGGGCAAATGCTTTTGAAAATGCTGGTGGACAATATTATCCCAAACTAATTTGCGCAATCCCTTTTACACCTGCAACTGGTCCAAGGATTATGATCAACCCTGAAAATACAGACCATAAAAAAATCTTTGATTTAATAATAAATACATATGAATTGATTGTCAGAGATAACAAATTGAGTTCAGCACATATTAACTTCACTACAGATGACTTTAATAGAAAATTGCAAAACAACAATTGGATAAGAAGAACGGGATTACAATTCCACTGGCATAACAATAATTATAAAACATTTGACGACTTTTTAAATGAACTGAAGAGTTCAAAAAGAAAAGCAATCAGAAATGAAAGAAAAAAAATTAAAAATACAAACTTAGTTATTGAAAAATTAACTGGTGAACAGCTAAACGATGAAATATGGGATTCTTTTTATAATTTTTATTTAAACACAGTGGATAAAAAATGGGGAGGTGCATATTTAACTAGAGAATTTTTCCATTTGTTAAATAATACGATGAAAAACGATATTTTATTAATTATAGCTAAACAAGACGAAAAAGTTGTCGCTGGCGCTTTAAACTTTATTAGTAAAAATACTCTTTATGGAAGAAATTGGGGTTCTATTGTCAATATTCCTTTTTTACATTTTGAACTTTGTTATTACCAAGCGATTGAATATGCAATTGAAAAAAACATCAAAATAGTTGAAGCAGGTGCACAAGGTCATCACAAAATACAAAGAGGGTATATTGCAAAACCAACTTATAGTAATCATTTTGTGTTAAATGATTCTTTTGCAAAAGCTATTAAAAATTTTACTAAATTAGAAGAAATAGAAATTAACAAACAAATAAAATTTATTAATACAGAAAATTCTCCATACTCAAATATTTAAGTTAATTCAGTAGCACCGTTACTTTTATTTTTTGGACCTATTGTCTTCTTTTTTTTGTCTTTAGAAGCTGAACCTTCTGTTTTTAATGTTAATTTATCTTTTGATAAATCAACATAAACAACTCCACCATCAACTAATCTTCCAAATAAAAGTTCTTCGGCCAAAGGCTTTTTTATATGCTCTTGAATTACTCTTCCTAGAGGTCTGGCACCGAAGGTTTTATCGTAACCCTTTGTTGCCAGCCAGTCTCTAGCTTTATCAGTTAATACAACAGACACACTTTTTTCAGATAATTGCGCTTCTAATTGCATTATAAATTTGTCAACAACCATTCTAACAACCTCTAATGGTAAGTATCCAAAAGGAATTATGGCATCTAATCTATTTCGAAATTCTGGTGCAAATAATTTGTCAATTGCTTCGCTATCTGCACCTTCACGATTTTCCTGCTTAAATCCTATCGCTGCTTTTGAGAGCTCTTGTGCTCCTGCATTTGTAGTCATAATTAAAATCGTATTTCTAAAATCTACAGATTTACCATTATTATCTGTTAATTTTCCATGATCCATTACTTGAAGAAGTAAGTTAAATAAATCTGGGTGAGCTTTTTCAATCTCGTCTAATAATAATACAGAATGAGGATTTTGATCGACAGCATCTGTTAAAAGACCACCTTGATCAAAACCAACATACCCTGGAGGTGCTCCAATTAATCTTGAGACAGTATGTCTTTCCATATATTCTGACATATCGAACCTTATGAGCTTAACTCCAGTAGCTTCAGCTAATTGTTTAGCAACTTCGGTTTTTCCAACACCCGTTGGGCCAGAAAATAAGTAACAGCCTACCGGTTTATCACCTTCCCTTAAACCAGCTCTAGATAATTTTATACTTGATACTAACTCAGACACTGCTTTGTCCTGTCCATATACCATTCTTTTTAAATCGTCTTCTAACTTCGAAAGCGCTTTTCTATCGTCTGTAGAAACATTTCTAGGTGGTATCCTTGCAATTAATGCAATAGTCTCTTCAATCTCAGCTTTACCAATAATTTTCTTTCTTTTTGATTTATGTTTTAACATTTGAGCTGCTGCGGTCTCATCAATTACGTCAATAGCTTTGTCAGGTAACTTTCTATCATTTATGTATCTAGCAGATAGCTCAACAGCAGTTTTAATGGCATTATTTGTAAATTTTAAGTTATGATGTTTTTCATAACGTGATTTTAAACCCATTAAAATTTTTACAGTATCTTCAACATTTGGCTCTGAAACGTCAATTTTTTGAAAACGCCTCACTAAGGCTCTATCCTTATCAAAATAGCCTCTATATTCTTTATAGGTTGTTGAACCTATGCATTTTAATGACCCATTTTGAAGTGCTGGTTTTAATAAATTAGATGCATCCATGGCTCCACCACTAGTCGCTCCTGCACCTATTATAGTGTGAATTTCATCAATAAATAGTATTGCATTTTCATTCTTTTCAATCTCTTTCATTACAGCCTTCAAACGTTCTTCAAAATCACCTCTGTACCTTGTACCTGCTAACAAAGCACCCATATCTAATGCATAAATTTCTGAATTTAATAAAACTTCAGGAACATTTCCATTTACAACTTTATCGGCTAGACCTTCTGCTATTGCAGTTTTTCCTACACCAGGGTCACCTACTAATAAAGGATTATTCTTTGTTCTTCTGCATAAAACCTGGATAGTTCTATCTAGCTCAGATTGCCTGCCTATTAAAGGATCAACTTTGCCCTCAGCTGCTTTCTCATTTAAATTGACTGCATATTTATCTAGAGCTTTTTCAGGTTTTTTATTATCAGCATTTTCAATTTCATTGTCAGCTCCAGATGGTGTAGTAGATTTTGAATAGTTAGGATCTTTCGCCAAACCATGACTTATGAAACTTACTGCATCAAGACGTTTCATGTCCTGTTTCTGAAGTAGATAAACTGCATAGCAATCTCTTTCAGAAAACATAGCTACTAAAATATTTGCTCCTGTTGCTTCGCTTCTTCCTGAGGATTGGGTATGTATTACAGCTCTTTGTACAACTCTTTGAAAACCTGCTGTTGGCTGTGTATCTGCTTCTTTATCGGATGTAACAATTGCTTTCAATTCTTCTTTTAAATATCTATCTATGTCTTCTTCTAATATTTTTACATTCACTGAACATGCTTTTAATACTTCAATAGCATCTTGATCTTTTAACAAAGCAGAAAGCAAGTGCTCTAATGTTGCAAACTCATGCTTTAATGAAGAAGCATTTGTCATTGCTCGTCTAAGTGTTTCTTCTAAAGATTTAGATAACATTTTTATTCCTTTTCTAATTGCACTTGTAAAGGATGCTCATATTTACGAGCATAGTTCATTACTTGCATCGCTTTGGTTTCTGCTAAATCATATGCATAAATCCCACATACACCAACGCCACGTTGGTGGACATGAAGCATTATTTGTGTTGCCTCTTCTCTATTTTTTTGAAAAAATTTTTCAAGCACTTCAATAACAAATTCCATTGGAGTATAATCATCATTCATCATCAATACTCTATAGAGCGGTGGAGTTTTTATTTTTGGCTTTACCGCTAATTTTACGTTTCCTTCAACATCATCCTTACTGTCTTTATCTTCACCCATAGTAATTGATGGTATAATTCTTAAAACAAGATCTTCAGCACTTTTATATTTTGTATTATTAAACAACTTTTTGAGTATTCCTTATTTTAATATAATTCATCTAATAATATAAGAACGACAGATAGGTTCGACAAGTTT
>CACHVW010000013.1 GCA_902583415.1 uncultured SAR116 cluster alpha proteobacterium
GCCTGTCTCCAATTATAAGCTCTCTTTGACCTCTTCCCACAGGAATTAGCGAATCAATTGCCTTTAATCCAGTTTGCATAGGTTCACTTACTGATTCTCTTGGCATAATACCTGGAGCTTTAGTCTCAACTCTTGATCTTTTGACGTTTTTAAGAGAACCTTTACCATCTATAGGGTTACCAAGTGCATCAACAACTCTTCCTAACAGTCCTTTACCTATTGGAACGTCAACGATAGAACCTGTTCTTTTGACGACGTCACCTTCTTTAATTGTTTTATCGCTTCCGAATATAACTACGCCGACATTATCTCTTTCTAGGTTTAAAGCCATGCCAGCAATACCACCAGGAAACTCAACCATTTCACCAGCTTGTATCTGATCAAGCCCGAAAACACGCGCAATTCCATCTCCTACTGATAAAACCTTACCAACTTCTGTAACTTCAGCATCAGAGCCAAAATTTTCAATCTGATCTTTTAATATTGTTGATATTTCTGCTGCACGAATATCCATTAGTTTGTACCTCTCATAGCTATTTCGAGTCTATTTAATTTAGTTTTTAATGAGTTATCTATCATTTTGGAACCTATTTTAACAATAAGCCCTCCAATCAAACTTTCATCAACGCTTGTTAATAATATTATTTTTTTAATACCTGTTGCTTCAGATATTGCTTCTACAACTTTTTTTTGTTGATCCTGGTCAAGTTTAAAAGATGATGTGACTTCAGCTTTAACCTCGCCATTAATTCTAGATACTTCTGATAAAAAGTCATCTATTACTTCATTGATTAATATTAATCTTCCATTAGTTGCCAAAGTTCCGAAAAATTTTGTGGTTAATTTTTGAGCTTTAGCTTTATTTAAAATTTTAAGTATTGAATTTTGTTTTTCAGATTTGGATATAGCTGGTGACTTGAATAAATTGGACAAAGAATCACTTTCATCAAGTAACTTTTTGAGGCTCATAAAGTCATCAACTATTTTTGTTAAAATCTTTTTTTCTTCGGCTAATTCATATATAGCTTTAGCATATCTACCTGACAAACCAGATGAAACGCTCATCTTAATACTTCCCTTTTAAGTAAATAAAATAATATGGATTGCTACCACAGCATTCATATCATTGCAAGTAACAAGGGTATCAAATTGAATTAATTCTACATAAAAGAAAATGGGTCAATATCTATAGTTAATTTAATATGGTTTGGTATATTAATTTTTCTTGTCCAATTCAGAATAACATCTTGAATATTCACATTTTTATTGGATTTTATTAAAAATCTTCTTCTAAATCTTCCTCTCAAAAAATATATGGGTGCAGGGGCAGGCCCAAAAATCTTAACATTTTTAAAAAATGGGGCTAATTTCAACAATTCTAACGAAAAGGTTTCTAATTTTCTTTCTAATCTCGATGACAATATTATAGATGCCAACCTGCCATAAGGGGGCATATTAGCGTGTTGTCTTGACATTAACTCTTTGTCAAAAAATTCATTTCGATTATTTTTGGCAATAGCATTAATAATTGGATTTTCACTATCATAAGTCTGAATTAGAACAACACCTTTGTCTTCTTCTTTTTTTGAATGTCTGCCTGATCTTCCAGATACCTGTTGTAAAACCTGAAAAGTTCTCTCTGATGCTCTTAAATCACCGCCAGATAATCCAACATCACTGTCAACAATACCAACCAATTTTAAATTTGGAAAATCGTGGCCTTTGGCAATCATTTGTGTTCCTATAATAATATCAACTTCGTTATTTTTTATTTTTTCAACAGTTTGATTAAGTATTTTATGATTATTCATAGTATCACTCGATAAAACTATTAATCTTGCCATAGGAAAAGTTTCTTTAATTTCTTCTTCGATACGCTCAACTCCAGGACCACAAGCTTTAATTTGACCTTCAACACCACATTTCTTACAAACATTTTCAAATGCTCTTGAATATCCGCAATGATGACAAATTAATATATTTTTAGATCTGTGCTCAACTAACCAAGCGTCACAATTAATACACTTAATTTTATCGCCACATGAATTGCAAATTGATAAGGGTGCATAACCCCTTCTGTTTAAAAATAATAAACTTTGTTCTTTATTATTTAGTTTATTTTCTATTTCACCTAAAAGTAAGGGAGATAGCCATTTTCCTTTACCTGGTGGGTGGGCAGTTAAATCAATTAGTTTAATGTTAGGTAAAGTTGCCCCCGTTGCTCTTTTTGGCAAAGTTATATGAATATATTTACCACTTTTTGCATTCTGAAATGTTTCTAATGATGGTGTTGCAGAGGCTAAAACTATTGGAGCTGAAGATTTTGAAGACCTATATATAGCCATATCTCTAGCATTATACCTTACATTTTCTTCTTGTTTAAAAGCTTGCTCATGTTCTTCATCAACGATAATTAAACCTAAATTTGAAATAGGAATCATTAGCGCTGATCTTGCTCCTACAATAACTCCAGCTGTACCGTTTAATGCAGACAACCAAATTTTTTTCTTTTTTTTCTTTGTTATTTCAGAATTCCAAACTAATGGAGCAAAAGAGAATTTTTGAAAAAACCTTTTTTCCCAATCTGGTGTCAAAACTATTTCTGGGAGTAAAATTAATGATTGCTTGCCTTGGTCTAAACATGTCCTAACTGTTTCAAAGTAAGTTTCAGTTTTACCAGAACCTGGGACCCCATCAAGCAAGAAACAATCTGATTTTGTCTTAATAATTGAATCATTGATTGTGTCTACTGCAAATTTTTGTTCTAAATTTAAAAAGTCATAATTTTTTTTATTTTCTCTAGAGTTTTTAAAAAAATGAGAATCTAAATTCAGTGTTTTGTGGACTTTCTTCTCTTGTATGAGTTTTTTTTGGACCATATCTTTCAAAATTGCTTTTGAAACGCCTGTTTGTTTAATTATATCTTTTTGTGATTTTCCTATATCTAAATTTAACAGAATATCTATAACTAACTTACGTTTGTGGTTAATCTTAATTTCTTTTATTTCGTTTATTTCATTTTCATTTAGAAAATTACTTTTATAAACTTTTTCGTAATCTGGAGAAGTAATGGCTTCTATTGGAGATAATATCATTTTCAAAACCAAACCTTTAAAGACACAATACCAACTTGATAAAAAATTCATTAATTCAATTGAAGGTTTTGGTAATGGTTTAAAATCATAAACTTGAAGAACTGTTTTCAATTTTTTTTCAGGTATGGTTTTAGTCCCATCACCAATGATTATACCTACTATTTTTCTTTTTCCAAAAGGAACTAAAACAATTTGACCAATACTTAAATTGGTATTTTTTTCATCTAAAACGTAGTCAAATGGTTCGTTGAAAGGCCCACTAACTAAGACAGACACTTCTTTTGAGTTTACATTTTTCATTTACTATCTTTATGAAATAAGTTTAAAGCTAAATATAGTTATAATTTTTAAATAGTGTATTATAAATTATAATTAATTAAATGTTTAACCTTCAAAAAAGTTAAAAGGATAAGTGATGCAATTATTTATAGACACTGCTGAAATTGAGGAAATTAAATCGTTAAATATTACTGGGTTAATTGACGGTGTTACTACTAATCCGTCTTTAATAGCTAAATCTGGAAGAAATATAATTAGTACTATTGAAGAAATTTGTAATGAAGTGTCAGGACCAGTGAGTGCAGAAGTCACAGCAACAGATTTTGATAATATGATACTAGAAGGTAAAAAACTTTCTTCAATAGCTCAAAATGTTGCAATTAAAGTTCCTTTAACTTTTGACGGCTTAAGAGCGTGCAAAGCATTTTCTGACGAAGGTATTATGGTTAATGTCACCTTATGTTTTAGTGCGGCTCAAGCCCTATTAGCCGCAAAAGCAGGTGCAACTTTTATATCACCTTTTATAGGAAGATTAGATGACATTGGTGCTGATGGTATGAATTTAATCTCTGAAATTACCGAGATCTACGACATTCATGGATTTGATACTAAAGTTCTTGCTGCCTCAATAAGAAGTGTTCAAGACATTATAGATTCTGCTAAATTAGGTGCAGATGTTGCTACAGTGCCACCAAAATTTTTAAAATCTATGTATAACCATCCTCTAACTGATAAAGGTCTATCGGATTTTCTATCCGATTGGAAAAAAACAGGACAATCAATTTTGTAATATGTGTGGAAGAATTGAACAAAAATAGTATTTCTAAAAATAATAATAATACAATTTTGTCCTGGATAAAATATCTAGAAACAATTCGTGGTTATGGGGAACATACTTTAGACGCATACAAAAGAGACGTATTAGAATTTTCAAATTTTTGTACTGACAAAAATTATGCATTTTTATCTCCAGATAAATATATTTTTAGAGAATTTTTGTCAGTTTTATCTGAAAGACACTTGTCTAGGCCAACAGTCGCTAGAAAAGTATCAAGTTTAAAAAATTTTTATAAATTCCTTATAAGAGACAAAATTATTTCTTCACTCGATATGTCTATCTTTAAAAGTCCAAAACTTAAAAGATCATTTCCAAAGTCTCTAGAGTCAAATCTAGTAGCACAGGCCTTAGAAGCAATTATGAAAAATGAATCTGACTACTGGATTAATCTCCGTGACAGGGCAGTTTTACTTCTATTGTATGGTTCAGGTTTAAGAATAAGTGAGGCATTATCCTTAAAAAGAAAAGATGCACCCAATGGGGAGTGGTTAAGAGTAAAAGGTAAAGGTAATAAATATCGAGATGTCCCCCTTTTACCAATTATTTGTGAGGGAGTTAAGGAATATATAGATCACTGTCCATTTGATAATAAGGGTGATGCACCACTTTTTTTGGGGAAAAGAGGTGGAGTATTATCTCCAAGAATTATTCAAAGAAGAGTAGAAAATCTGAGGTATGAATTGGGCTTACCATCCCATACTACTCCTCATGCTTTACGACATGCATTTGCCACTCATCTATTGTCTGGTGGAGCAGATTTAAGAGCTATACAGCAATTACTCGGCCACTCCAGCCTTTCAACCACTCAAAGATATACCGATGTGAACGAAGCAGAACTTTTGAGATTACATAAAGCAATACATCCACGCTCATAAAAAAGGCGATTTAACAAAATTAAATCGCCTTATTCAAGAATCATTATCAATCTTATTATAACAAATCAAACCTGTCCATATTCATAACCTTATTCCAAGCTGCAATAAAGTCATTAATGAACTTCTCATGAGAGTCACTACATGCATAAACTTCAGAAATAGCCCTTAGTTGAGAGTTTGAACCAAAAGCTAAATCTACTCGAGTTGCCGTATTAACTTTTTCTGAAGTGGATCTGTTCACACCTTGATAAGTATTGCTGTTTATTGGCTTCCATTCAATACCCATATCAAGAAGATTTACAAAATAATCATTAGATAATTTATTTGTATCTTTTGAGAAAACGCCATGTCCTTCTGCACTAATACCAAGCGATCTTAGTCCACCAATAAGAACAGTCATTTCTGGTGCTGTTAAACCCATTATCTGAGCTTTATCAAGCAACATTTCCTCAGGACTAATACCATAATCTTCTTTCTGATAATTCCTAAAGCCGTCAACAACAGGCTCAAGAACCGCAAATGAGTCAATGTCTGTTTTTTCCTGAGTTGCATCTCCTCTACCTGGTGTAAAGTCTAAGTTTTGCCCAGAAGCTTTTTCAATTCCAATGTTGCCAGCCAATACAATTACATCAGCAATTGATGCGCCAGTTTTTTCAGATATTGAAGAGTAAACTTCTAGAATTTCGGATAATTCATTAGGTTTATTTACCTCCCAACTTCTTTGAGGTTCCAGACGTATGCGAGCTCCGTTAGCACCCCCACGCATGTCTGTCCCTCTAAAAGTAGAAGCGCTTGCCCATGCTGTCTCAACCATTTTCTTTGTTGACAATCCACTTTCTGATATTAGTGATTTAACTTCACCTATATCATAATTTTTGTTGCCTGCTGGGACAGGATCTTGCCAAATCAACTCCTCTTCAGGGACTTCAGGTCCAAGATAACGAGTCTTCGGTCCCATGTCACGGTGTAGTAATTTAAACCATGCTCTAGCAAATGCATCCTGAAATTGATCAGGATTTTCATGAAATCTCTTTGAAATTACTTTGTAAGCAGGATCTTCTCTCATGGCCATGTCAGCAGTTGTCATCATTGTTGTAACTTTTTTTGAGCCATCATGAGCATCTGGCGCCATATCTTCTTTTTTAGGATTTATTGGATGCCATTGAAATGCTCCTGCAGGACTCTTTACTAATTCCCACTCGTACCCAAATAACAAGTCAAAATATCCATTATCCCATTTTGTAGGGTTAGCAGTCCAAGCACCTTCAATTCCGCTTGTTATAGTGTCGCTACCAAATCCTGTGCCATAAGAGTTCTGCCAGCCAAAACCCATTTGTTCTATAGGTGCACCTTCTGGCTCAGCACCAACATACTTATCTGGATCTGAAGCACCATGGGCTTTTCCAAAAGTATGACCACCAGCAGTCAGAGCAACTGTTTCTTCGTCATTCATTGCCATTCTTGCAAATGTCTCACGAATATCCCTTGCACTTGCTAAAGGATCAGGATTTCCATCTGGACCTTGAGGATTTACATAAATTAATCCCATCTGAACTGCACCAAGAGGCATTTCTAATTCACGATCACCTGTATATCTTTTGTTTTCGAGCCATTCATTTTCTTGACCCCAGTATATATCCTCGGGTGGAGACCAAATGTCTGCACGTCCTCCGCTGAAACCAAATGTTTTTCCGCCCATAGACTCAATGGCAACGTTTCCGGTTAAAATAAAAAGATCCGCCCAACTAATTTTATTTCCATATTTTTGTTTGATTGGCCACAATAACCTTCTTGCCTTATCAAGGTTACCATTGTCAGGCCAGCTATTCAGTGGAGCAAATCTTTGATCACCAGTTCCTCCGCCTCCACGGCCGTCACTAGTTCTGTATGTTCCAGCAGCATGCCATGTCATTCTAATAAAGAAAGGACCATAATGACCATAATCAGCTGGCCACCATTCCTGAGAATCTGTCATCAAATCATGTAAATCTTTTTTTAAAGCCTGATAATCAAGTTTTTTGAATTCTTCTCTATAATCAAAATCCAAACTCATTGGATTTGACCTCTTATCGTTTTGATGAAGTATACTGAGGTTAAGTTGGTTAGGCCACCAGTCACGATTAGTTGTGCTTATACCACTGTTTGTTGTGACGGAACCGTGCATTACTGGACATTTGCCGATATCATCCATTAGGAATCCTTTCTGAAATCTAATTAAGTTATATATATTTGAAAATATGAAGTGAGCTTATTTATGTCAAGTAGTTTAGAACGATTTTAAAGTAAAAAAATCAAATTTGCTTCTTAATTTTTATTAATACCTCAACACCGTTATTAAGATAACCTTGAGGAATTTCTGGAAGCTTGCGTAAGTTAACTGCATCATTTTCAATATCAATTAATTCACCTGTATCTTCGTTTAAAAAATGATGATGCTGATTTATGTTTGTATCAAAAATAGCGGTGTCTTTTGAAGATTCAACCTGTTTAATAAGACCACAATTTCTAAATTTTTTAAGGCAATTATAAATTGTAGCTATAGACATTGATTTACCCGAAGAATTTATTTCGTTCTGTAGATTTTCAGCTGTAAAATGTCTATTAATACCACCTAAGAGGATGTCTGCAATTATCATCCTCTGTTTAGTAGGTCTTAAACCGGCTTTCCTTAATTTTTCTTTATTATTCATGAGATAATTATTACACTAATTGATAGTAATTCTCAATAAACAATTAATTTATTCTATTATTGAATTTTTTTGTTCATTCAAGCTTTACGTAAGTCAAATAAAATGTGATCTTCTTCATATTAAGAGGAGAAAATATGTCAAGGCCATGTGATCTAGATGCTATTGAAGCAAGAAAGTTAATTGGAAACAAAAATCTTTCACCATTAGATCTAGCAAAGAGTTGTATTGAACAAATAGAAAAATTAAACCCTTCTATAAATGCAGTTGTGGCAATTAATAATGCAGATGTTCTAAAACAGGCAAAAAAAGCTGAAGATGATGTGATGTCTGGATCAGAATTAGGTTTACTGCATGGTTTACCCGTTGGCATAAAAGATTTAAATATTGTTAAAAATCTTCGTTCAACATCTGGGTCTAAAATCTATAAAAATAGAATTCCCGATAGTGACGATACCATAGTTGAAGATATAAGAAGCGAAGGTGCAATAATTTTTTGTAAAACAAATACACCAGAGTTTGGTGCAGGTGGTAATACAACAAATTTTGTTTATGGTGCTACTTCTAATCCATTTGATCTAACAAAAACTCCCGCAGGTTCTTCTGGTGGAAGCGCTGCAGCTTTAGCATGTAACATGATGCCATTGGCTAATGGTAGTGATTATGGAGGAAGCCTCAGAACCCCTGCTGGGTTTTGTGGTGTTAATGGTTTTAGACCTTCTCCGGGTTTGGTACCAGCAACTGAAGCTGCTGTAGGTTTGAATCCCTTTTCAGTTCAAGGCCCAATGGGCAGAAGTGTGTCGGACACTTATTTACTATTACAAGCTCAAGCAAATTTAAATAGAATGGATCCGTTCTCAAGTTTTGACAGTATTTCAATGCCTCAAGAATTGGTTGGGGCAGACCTATCAAATATAAAAATGGCATACTCGGCTGATCTTGGATGTGCTCCAGTAGACAATGAGATTAAATCAACTTTTCTTGATAAGGTAAGTACTTTTAAAAGTAATTTTCAAAAGTCAGAGCAAGCTGAACCAGATTTTTTCGATGTGCATAATTGCTTTGAAATCATACGAGGATTTAACTATGTTGCATCACATAAAGAAAGATTTGATAATTCAAAAGATTTGTTGGGGCCAAATGTAATTGATAATGTTGAAAGAGGATTAAAGTACTCTCTTTTAGATGTATCATGGGCTCATGTGATGCAAACAAAAATTTACAGAAACTTTCGTAATTTTTTTAATGAATATGATGTTCTGATTTGTCCTGCTGCATCAGTTTCTCCATATCCGCATGAACAATTATTTGTTGATGAAATTAATGGAGAGAAAATGCCAACTTATATGAGGTGGTTGTCACTTAGCTATGCAACCACAATGGCAATCCCTTGTGTTTGGGCATTACCGTGTGGATTAGATCATCGACAAATGCCCTTCGGAATTCAATTAATTGCGCCAGCTGGAAAAGATATAGATTTATCTGAGATTGCAAAAAGTTTGGAGTCAATTTTAATTAAAAATGAAGCTACTAAAAGGCCAGTTCCACAAATAGTTTAAGGTTTAAAAATGATTGAGACAAGATTAGATAAAAATTTCAAAATTAAAGGTTTTTTTGATGAGGAAACATCCACTATCAGTTATGTCGTTTATGACATAACCTCAAAAAAATGTGCCGTAATAGATAGTGTTTTAGATTTTGATTTTTCATCAGGTACAATAGATTATCATAATGCAGAAAAAATTATTTCTTTTATTGAAAAGATGAAATTAGATCTTGAGTGGCTTATCGAAACACACGTTCACGCAGATCACTTGTCTGCATCTCCCTATATCCAGAAAAAACTAGGTGGAAAAATAGGTATATCTGAAAAAATCTCCGATATACAAAATATTTTTGGTAAAACATTTAATGCTGGGACTGAATTTCAGAGGGATGGTAGTCAGTTTGATAGATTATTTAAAGATAATGATGAATACAAAATTGGAAGTATAAAATGTAAAGTAATCAATACTCCAGGCCATACACCAGCTTGTACCGCACATGTGATTGGAAATTCTATTTTTGTAGGAGACACCTTATTTATGCCAGATCTTGGTAGTGCCAGAGCTGATTTTCCTGGTGGGGACGCTCGTGAACTTTATAGATCGATTCAAAAAATATTGAGCTATCCAGACGATACCTTAATTTTTGTTTGCCATGATTATCCACCGACTTCACGAAAAGTTGAGTGGGTTACAACAGTGGGTGAGCAGAAAAAAAAGAATATTCATGTAAAGACTTCAATTGGAGAAGATGAGTTTGTTAAAGTAAGAGAAGCAAGAGATAAAACATTAAATATGCCTAAACTCATAATACCATCAATTCAAGTAAATATGAGAGCTGGCAATCTACCGCCCGCAGAGGACAGTGGAGATGTCTTTATCAAGGTGCCAATTAATAGCATGAAGAATTTAGTCTAATTCTTTTAAAACAGATTGAACAATTTCAAAAATTTTGTCTATATCATGACTTTCTGCAATTAAAGGGGGAGAAAATGCAAGTGTATCTCCTGTCACTCTTAGCATTAAACCCTTATGCCAAGCTTTTTTCATAGCTTCATATCCTCTAGCGCCTACAGCTCCTGGCCTTGGAGCAACTTCTATTGCAGCTACTAAACCTAAATTTCTTATATCAATTACATTTTTATCATTTTTAAGCTGGTGAACGATATTCTCTAAATATTTAGCTGTTTTACCAGCCTTATTGAACAAGTCCTCATCTCTATAAATATCTAGTGCAGCAAGCCCGGCGGCAGATGCAATAGGATGTCCTGAATATGTATATCCATGAAAAAGTTCTATGGGCATATCTGCTTCGTCCATCATTGTATCATATATCTCCTTAGACACTACAGCAGCACCCATAGGAATAATTCCATTAGTGATTGCCTTCGCACACGAAATAATATCAGGAGTAACTCCAAAATACTCTGAAGCTGTTGCTTTTCCAAGTCGACCAAAACCTGTTATCACTTCATCAAAAATTAATAAAATATCGTGTTTATCACATATTTCTCTTAGTCTTTTTAAATAATTTTTTGGAGGCGGTAAAACTCCAGTAGAACCTGCTACAGGCTCTACAATCACAGAAGCAATATTTGATGCATCATGAAGTGTAATAATGTCTTCTAATGTATCTGCCAAATAGTCACCATGTTCAGGTGAGCCTTTAGAAAATCTATTCTTTTCCGGAAGAAATGTATGGGATATATGGTCTACGCCCGTAAGCAATGATCCAAAATATTGTCTGTTTCTTGGCATTCCACCAACTGAAATTCCACCAAATCCGACACCATGGTAGCCTCTTTCACGACCAATTAATCTTGTCTTAGTTCCTTTACCTCTAGCACGATGATAAGCTAAAGCTATTTTAAGAGTACTATCAACAGCTTCAGAACCAGAATTTGTAAAAAAGACATGGTCTAAACCTTTTGGAAATATATCTGCAACACGACTTGCAAGTTCAAAAGATTTTGGATGACCATATTGAAAACTTGGAGCAAAATCCAAAGTTGCTGCTTGCTCAGAAATAGCAGATGTTATTTCTGGTCTATTATGTCCTGCATTTACACACCATAATCCAGCTGCACTATCTAAAATATCTTGCCCAGTTTCACTTTTGTAATACATACCATCAGCAGCAACAACCATTCTGGGATCTTTCTTGAAATCTCTATTAGCCGTAAATGGCATCCAGTAAGATTCTAAATTATTTAATCTTTTCATTATAAATCTCCGAGAGCTTAATCTTACAACTCGCTATTTTACTATTTTGACAACATGTATTAATAACGTCAAGTTAATGATTTTTTAATTAGAAAAATTGATCATTAATATCTCCAAGACCTGGAGCAGAAGCTCTTTTTTTGGTCTTTTCTAAATTGCGTATCTACAGGTATAGGAAGAGCAGGAATTTCTTCACCTAAATTATTTATGATTTTGTTTTCAAAAATCTTTCTGACGTTAAAGTGGTTGTCATTGATTGCTTCTTCAATTGATTTAACAATTGAGCAGCAACAATCTGCTTTGTTAAATACATCAAGCCAGTAATTTTTTTCTTTTTGTCCAATAATTTTTCTAATTTCTTGAATGACCTTTTCTTGATCATTCTGCATTTTAATAAATTTTTTTGGGAGTTCTATTACCTCACAAAACTTATTCCAAAATCTATCCTCTAAAGGCGCTGCAGCTACATAACTTCCATCACTTGTTTTGTAGATATTATATCTAGGAGAACCTCCTGATAAAACTCCATCACTATTGCCTGGCCATTTGTTATGGGCAAACCCAGAACCTAAACCCCAAAACATAAAAGGAAAAAGATTTTCTGTCATAGATAGATCTATATATGAGCCTTCTTTATTAAAGTCCCTTTTTCTTAATGCTAATAAGATATTAATTACAGCCGGATAAGATCCACCCGCTATATCTGCTATAAGTGCTGGCGGTACAACGGTTTCATTTTCTCTACCCATGCTTATACTCAGAAGACCTGCATTACCTATATAGTTAAGATCATGGCCAGCAACCATACTTTTTGGTCCATATTGACCATAACCTGTGATAGAAACGTAAATTATGTCTTGGTTAATTTTTTTTATACTTTCGTAATCTAATCCAAGTCTTTTCATTACGCCAGGCCTGAATTGTTCAATTATAATGTCAGCTTCTTTTAAAATTGGTATCAAGATTTTAAAATTTTTAGGATCTTTTAAATCAAGTGATAAACTTTTTTTACCTCTATTAAGCAAAGAAAAAGATACACTTTGTTCACCCCATTGAGGATTAGACAATCTTATTTCATCACCAACACCAGGTTTTTCAATCTTAATTACCTCTGCTCCTGTTTCTGATAAGAACAAGCTTGCAAGTGGTCCAGGTAAGAGAGTTGAAAAATCTATTACTTTTATGCCCTCTAAGGATCCTTTTAATACTTCTTTCATAATGAATTCCTAAAATTTAATTTATATCAAACCTCTTTGACTTAAATTTTTAATCATTGAAGATATGCCAAACTCCCACTGTGGACAAGCTGTGGATAAATTCACATAATTTACTAATTCGCCCAAATTAGGCTCTGAGATAGTTACCTTATCACCAATTTTATGAGTAAATCCCTCACCTACGACATCTCTATCTTCAGTTGGGGCAAATAAGGTTCCTAAAAATAACATAAAACCATCTGGATATTGATGATGTCTTCCAATTGTTTGATTTACCAAATCTTCTGGATCCCTGCTTATTTCTGACATAGAGCTTGATCCATTTAATATATATCCTTCTTCGCCTTCAACTTTTAATGTAATATGAGCTGATTTCATATCATCTAGTGAATAAGTATCATCAAAAATTCTTATAAAGGGTCCAATTGAACATGAGGCGTTATTGTCTTTAGCCTTGCCCAAAAGAAGAGCCGAACGCCCTTCAACATCTCTTAAGTTAACATCGTTACCAAGAGTAGCTCCTATGATTATGCCTTTGCTATTGACCGCTAAAACAATTTCTGGTTCAGGATTATTCCAATTTGAAATAGGATTTAGACCTACTTCTGATCCGAAACCAACTGATGATAAAGTTTGAGCTTTAGTAAAAACTTCAGCATCTTTACCGATTCCAACTTCTAAGTATTGTGACCATAATCCTTCTTTAATAAGAGCATTTTTTACGTCAATGGCTTTTTCTGATCCAGGAATAATATTTTGCAGACTGTCACCAATCAATCCACCAATATGATTTCTAAGACTTTCTGCTTTTTTAGGATCACCTGCTGCTCTTTCTTCAATTACTCTTTCAACCATTGATTTAGCAAATGTTACACCGCATGCTTTAATTGCTTGAAAATCACAGGGAGCAAGTAGGTGATATTCTGAATTTTTTTTAAAGCTTAATTCAAACAATTCTTCAACTGAAATTAATTTTATACCTTGAACGTTATTTAAATATTTTTTTATATCTTCTAATTCAAGCAAGTCTCTTACAGTAGAGATCTCTTTTGATGTAATGTCATATACATTTCCATCGTTTATTTTAATTATACATGGTCCATTTTTCGAATTGTCCCATATTCGTCCAATAAAACATCCCTTTGAGTAATCCATTCAGCTCTCCTTAAAAAACCACTTATGATAATATAAATGAAAATTTGAATATTTAAATTTAATTATATAGTGTTTAATTTTATTTACTTTTAAGAGGTGTTGTAATGAGTGCTTTTTTTGAATTAAGAATTTATCAAATTGCTCCCGGAAAAATGAATGAATGGGTTTCGTTTATGGAGAAAACTATAATGCCTTTTCAAGTAGAAAAAGGTATGGTTATACATGGCAGTTTTGTAATGGATAGTTCAGACCAATTCGCTTTAGAGAATGGTGAACGTGTAATGAATTCTGAACAAAAAGGAAATACATATGTCTGGATTAGAAGATTTGAAAATCAAGATGAAAAAGTAAAACTTTACAAGGCTGTTTATGAAAGCAAAGAATGGTTAGAAAATATTGCTCCAACAGTCGCAAAACTTGTAGATAGAAATTCTATACTTGTTCAGAACTTAAGCTCCACTCCATTATCTGTAATGAAATAAAAAGGATAAATTTTTGATACAATTATATGGTAGAAGAAATTCTATAAACGTCCAAAAGGTCTCATGGGCTCTTTGCGAACTAAATCTTGAATTTAAATGGCATGATGAACATGGAAAGTTTGGAAAAGTTGACGTAGAAAATTATGAAAAAATAAATCCTCAACTTATCGTCCCAACTTTAGATCACAACGGATCTGTAATTAAGCAATCAAACGCAATTGTGAGATACTTATATAGAAAATATACAGATATATATGAAATTTCTAAAGATGAAGATATTGCAATTGCTGAGTCATGGATGGAATTTCAAACAACTGATTTGCAACTAAATATGACACCGATATTTTGGGGATTAGTTAGAAATCCACCAGAAGATCGTGATCAAGAACTGATTGATAAAAATATTATTTTATTAAATAAAAAGTTTGAAATTTTTGATAAATTTTTAGAAGATCATGAATATATTTTAAATAATAAATTTGGTATGTCAGAAATTATAATGGGCGCTGCTTCTTATAGATACCTTTCTTTACCTATTGAACGCCCAAATCTTTTAAACTTAAAAAGTTGGTATGATAAAATAAGCAACCGTGATTGTTTTAAAAAAAATATTCTTGGTACTTTTGGATAAAATTATATTCATATATGTCTAAATTAATAATAATTCGTCATGCTAAATCTGATTGGAGCGGCAATGTTAATGATCTTCAAAGGGGTTTGAACAAAAGAGGTTATAATTCTTGTAGGGTAATTTCTAAGGAACTAAAAAAAAGAATTGATAAACCAGATTTGTTTTTAATATCGCCTGCACTAAGAGCAAAATTAACTTACGAAAATATTTTTTTAAATTGGGATGATAAAGATAATAATTTATTCGTTGAAGAAGATTTATATCACGCATCAATAGAACAGATTAAAAAAAAATTAGCTTCCAAAGTGATTGGGTTTAGAAATGTAGTTATAATAGGTCATAATCCTATTCTGAATTCATTAATGTATCAACTTGCAACAACAGGACATAATAAGTTACCTACCAATTTAGTGACTTGTGGTGTTGTTATTATAGAATATTCCGAAAATAATTTTAAATCACCAGTTTTTACAAACGGGGAAGTTGTCGATTATTTTTTTCCTAGAATGTATATGTAGTATTTTAAATCTTTATTCTTAATAAAGATATAATATTATTTCTCTTCTGCTAATTTTATATTAGATTATTTATAGAAAAATTTTTTTAGTTGGAGGTAACAACTTCAATGAAAGTTGGTTTCATTGGTTTAGGTAATATGGGCAAACCACTTGCTGAGAGGTTGCTAAGAAATAATGAACTTTTTGTTCACGATCTTGATCAAGAAAATTTAGAGTATTTTACAAATAGAGGGGCAACAGCATGCTCTACTCCCTCTGATCTAGCTTCAAACACATCTAGAATTTTTTTATGTTTACCAACAAGTGCTATCGTAGAGAAAGTCATTAATGGTGAAAATGGCTTACTTACTACAGTTGCAAAGGATTCTTTCATAATTGATATGACCACTGGAGAACCAGAAATCACAAGACAAATTTCTAAAACACTTTATTCAAAAAAAATTAATTTTATTGATGCTCCTGTAAGTGGAGGTCCAAAAGGGGCTAATCAAGGAAATATAGCGATAATGGTAGGTGGAACAGAAAGCCAATTCGCAAAAATAAAACCTTTAATGGATGATATAAGTTCAAATATTTTCTATGCAGGTAAAATAGGATCAGGACACTCAATTAAAGCTGGCAATAACTTACTTAATTTGATTTGTAGGATGGCAACTTTTGAAGTTATCTCACTTCTTGTTAA
This sequence comes from uncultured SAR116 cluster alpha proteobacterium, assembly GCA_902583415.1. Lineage (GTDB taxonomy): Bacteria > Pseudomonadota > Alphaproteobacteria > Puniceispirillales > Marisalimonadaceae > Marisalimonas. Next base: position 16,227 of record CACHVW010000013.1, read on the forward strand.
AGATGGTGTTGATCCAAAAAAAGCAGTTGAAATTATTCAAAAAAGCTCTGGTAGAAACTATGCTACTGAAATCACACTACCTGATAATATTCTTTCTGGTAAAATGGTCCAAGGTTTTAGTACAGGCTTAATGAAAAAAGATGCAGGAGTAGCAACTAAAATAGCTGATTCAAATAACGTTGAAATTCCATTAGGAAAATTGTCTCAAGAACTTTTAAAAAATACTATCGAAGAATTTGGTGAAAACGCTGATATGAGCAATGTTGCTCTTACCTATGAAAAATTAACTGGCGCTAAAATCCGTCCATAAAAATTTATATTCTTACTAAATAATACCATCCAGTGTTGCTTTAATTTGTAAAGCTAAAAACTTAGAAAAAATTCTGCACTGAGCTAAACTTCCTGCATGAAACCAAAGTCCTGGCTGTTTGGTTTGCATCCACATATTTCTTAACTCTTGCCTTTCATCATCAAATCCCCAAATAGGACCAATTTTGTCTACAACTGATTTGCCAAATAATTCATCAACAACATATTCTTGGCCTTTATATCCAGTAGCCATAACCATCAAATCTATGTCAAACTTTTCACCTGATTTCATTTCAATACCAGAGGATGAAAAATTTACAATATTTGAAAATTGTAAAACTTTTATCTTACCATCTGCGATTAAATCTGATGCTCCTACATTGAAATAATAACCACCGCCCCTTGTTAAATATTTAAATTGCCACCCAGAGTTTTCTTCTCCATATTCAAGGTTAAAGCCAACACTTGTAAGTTTATCCAAAAGCGGTTTATCAATTCTCTTTGTTTTTTCAGTTAATAACTGGTGTGTCTTTTTAAGTACTTGTAGAGGTGTTGAAATGGTTATTAAATCACAATCGTCAGTATTTGGACCTTCACTATATAATTGGTAAGGTAATTGTGCGCTCGGTTCCACATTGACTACCATAGATGGTGAGCGTTGTACAATTTTTATATTTGCTCCGTGCACATAGAGATCTTGTGCAACATCATGTGCACTTGTTCCAGTCCCGTAAACTAGAACATTTTTCCCATTATACTGTTTTCCATTATCATAATCTGCTGAATGAATAACCTCACCTTTATAGTCATCTATACCAGGTATTTTGGTGCGATTTGGAACTGAACTTACACCAACAGCCATCACAATATGCTTTGGCTTCATAATCTTAATAGTGCCATCAGATAATTTGAGTTTTACTTTCCAGTGCTTTTTATTTTCGTAATATTCCGCCCCAATAAATTTTGTATTAGTCCATGCATTTAATTCCATACTTTCAACATAATACTCAAACCAACCTGCCAACTTATCTTTCGGAATATATGTTGGCCAGGTAGAAGGAAAAGGCATATATGGTAAATGATTGACATGTGTCTGATTATGCAATTTTAAAGAATGATATCTATTTCTCCAGTTGTCTCCTATTCTTTCATTTTTATCTATAATAAGTGTGTCTATATTCTGTTGTTTGAGCCTTGCTGCAATTGAAAGACCAGCCTGACCACTTCCAACAACAATCACTTCTGGTTCCCTATTTTTATAAAGTCTATCTTCATTTCTTTTATCTAACCAATTAGGTCCTTCTAGAATATTTTGATATTGTTCAATATTTTTTTTGTCAGAAGAACTTAGATCACTTAGGGCAGTAAGGAGGCTCCACGCTCTAAAATAACCCTTTCTTTCTTGATCTTCAAATAGACGAACTAATCCCTCACAAATTCCAAATTTTGTTTTGAACCTTAAAATAACTTCAATAACATTTTTCCCAGCTCTTATAACTTCTCTAGGAAGTGTTCTTTGCTGGTCAATTTGGAAACTCTTGGCGGAAACGTCCATTATTTTGTTGTAAAGATTTTCGATTACTTTCGATTTTCCCGATACAGTTTGTATCTTCCATGTAAGGGCTAAAATGTCTCTCCAATGACTATCTTCAAAAAATAAATTGGAAAGAGTTTTTATTGATTCATCTTTATTTTTTTGCTGAGAAATAGCTTGATTGAAACTCTGCAACCAATTATCCACTTCACTTCTGATATTAATAATTTGGTTGTCTAACACAGCAAGCCTCAATAAATTCGGTGTAATTTTAGATCTCTATAATATCAAACTATAGTTTGTAATAATATAAATTTTTTATAAGATATTTCTACATGATTTTTGTGAAGGATTAATTATGAATAGATTAGAGCAAATTGCACAATTTATGTTGGACCAACATAATTCAAAACAAAACTATGAAAACTTACCAGAAACATTAATGCCTAAAGATTTTGATGAAGCTTATAAAATACAAGAAATCTTTCAAGAAAATTCTGGAAGAGGTGGCTTAGGTGGTTTTAAAATTGCTTTAGCTTCCAAAGTGCAGCAACAACTATGTGGGATAGACCATCCCGTTGCTGGTGGTATTTTTGCAAATGAAATCAAATCAAGTCCTTCAACCTTTGAATTAGAAAACTTTCATGGATTAGGATTGGAATTCGAAATAGCTGTAACATTATCAGATGATTTGAAACCTGAAATGGGACCATTTAATAAAGATAATATTAGAGAATTTATAAAATCCCTGTCACCAGCTTTTGAGTTAATTATAGATCGAAATGCAGATTATTCTGACATAAATCCACTATCAATGATAACAGATAATGCTTGGTGCTCAGGAATAGTTATGGGCAAAGAACTTCCAAATTGGGAAAAAATAAACCTAGATATTGTTAGATCACAATTACTTTGGAATGATGAAATTCCCCAAGACGCAATGATAAAGGACGCCAACCCACTTGAGTCACTATCTTGGGTTTCGAACCTATTAACTTCATTGGGAAGGACCATCCCAAAACATAGTGTTATAATTACTGGAAGTGTAATTAAAACACGCGCTCCTCAAAAGGGTGATCATATTATATATAAGGTAGGGGAATTATCAGAGGTAGAGATTAGAATAATTTAGCGATATCAAATAACCCAAAATTTAAAATAGATTGTATAATCATGTTAATTGCCGAGAAACTAAAAAAAACAAGTAACGAATTTCTAAATGTTTTAGCATTTATTTTATTTCTAAGTTTTTCTCCTATTTGAAATCCTATTATGCCAATTACTGATCCAAGAGCACCATAAATAAACATATTAGGCTGAAATACCCCTGTTGCTATATATCCAATAGAAACGGGTATGCAACCAATCATTATCAAAAAACCACTAACATCAACAAATTGTTTAGGTTTTACATTTTTCATTAATAAGTACATAGTTACTGGAACTGCCCATATCGATGCTGCCCCACCAAAAATACCTCCAAGTGTACCTAGACTAGTTTGCCACAAACTATCACGTTTTGGATTCATTTTAAAACTGAAGCCAAAAATTTGTAAACTTACAAATAAAAGAACTGCAATCGCAAAAATGAGACGAACTACATTGTCTCCAATTTCATTTGCATAAAAAGAAGTAATTAGGATAAATACCACAAGAGAAATAGCAAAATATTTATAGTTTTTTATTAAGTCTCGAGGATCATCTGCCTTACTAAACTGCCAAATGTTAGTAACTGTCATCGGTATAAGGTTAAGTCCTAAAGCCATTAACGGTGAAACAAAAAAAGTCATAATTGTAATTGCTGTTGTTGGAAGACCAATGCCAATTACCCCTTTAACAACGCCAGCAACAAAAAAAGCAAAGCTAACTATTAGTGCAACTTCGTTTGAGTTAGTTGATATATCCAATTATTAAACCTTGAAAAATGTCATTTTATAAAATTTTTAATATCATGTATTTCAAAATTAATTTAGTCATTTCTTTGTAAAAAAATCAGTTCAGCCTTAAAATTTTTACCCCAAAAAAATAGCTTAATATTTTTGTAATAAATAAATGCATAAATTCGATATTTAATAAATTATAACACATCAAATTTTTTAAATGACGTTAATACCACAATATATTTTTATTTTCATATGAATAAACTCTCAAAAAATAAACCATTAATACATTCTAATTGCAAAATTGAAGATAGTGAATTCAACAAATATGTTGAAATAGGTGAATATTCAATTATTTCAAATTTATTACATTAAAAATTTTTTATTATAGGCATTAAGAGTATTTCTAACTTAAAATGGTATCTTGCCATTGGAAACGGAGAGCTAATTGCTATTTAATTTATATCATTAAATAAAATTAACCCGTGAATTAAGACCCATAAAATTAATGTCAACATTACAGCAGCGGATCCGTAATCTTTAGCTCTTTTAGATAAACCGTGATAATCAAATGATATTCTATCAATAGCTGCTTCAACACTAGAATTTAATAGCTCTATAATTAAGACAAGGGAAGTTGTAAAAATCATAAGCAATATTTCAATAGTACTGACATCGCTGACTAAAATTATAGATAATGAAATTATCACTAAAAATATTTCTTGTCTAAAAGCACTTTCTTCTCTCAGAGCAAAAGTTAAACCTGACCACGAATTTTTTGCTGCATGAATTGCTCTTGTAATCCCAGTATTACCCTTATGAGGGTTGTCTTCAATATTATATGTAGTGTCTTTTTTTCTTATATTTACCAAATAAGTCTCAAAGGTTTTACTTGTTGATTCCCATGAGAATGTTTTAGCATATTCTCTTGGCACTTTTCTTTGTATAAGCAAAGCTTTCTTGCACGCTTTCTTTAAATTAGAATTCAGAATACCTGCATTTGAGTTACCAATAACATCTAAGGGACCACTGACAGGTAAAGCTGCAATTGGCAAACCACAGGCCATAGCCTCTAATAAAACTAAGCCAAATGTATCAGTTTTGCTTGGGAAAACAAATACATCCGCCTTGTTATAGTAGTATTCTAATTCTTCTTTACTCTTAGCGCCGTGGAAAATAACCTTAGGGTATTTTTTTTTTAATTCTTTCAATGCAGGACCGTCTCCTACAACCCATTTCTCATATGGCAGATCTATTTTTAAAAATTCTTCTAAATTTTTTTCTATAGATACTCTTCCTACATTTAACATAATAGGTTTTTTATTTTTTCTTCTTCCTTTTTTTGGTTTAAAAATTTCTAAGTCTACGCCCCTCGCCCAAATTTGAGGGTTACCAATTTTGAATTTTAATAAATCCTTTTTTACTTCTTCAGTTGGCACCATCACCAGCTCAGATCTTTTATGAAACCATCTTAAAAATGAATAGGTAGTTTCGAGTGGGAGTTTTGTTCTTGCATGAACATACTCTGGAAATCTGGTATGATAGGCTGAGGTGAAAGCTAAACCGTTTCTAATAGCATATCCACGCGCGGAAAGACCTAAAGGACCTTCAGTAGCAATATGTAAACAATCTGGATTAAATTCTCTGATCATAGATGAAACTCTAGCACCTGGGAAAAGAGATAATTTTATTTCAGGATAAGTTGGACATGGCATTGTTAAAAAACCTTCTGGTGTAATTAACTTTACCTCATGGCCGAATTTTTTTAATTGCTTATATGTCTCATCTAAAGTTCTTACTACCCCATTGACTTGAGGATACCAAGCGTCTGTTACAATTAAAATTTTCATGCTATGTTTTTAATTTTAGTTATATCGTTTTGATATGGATGATCGTGACCCAATTCAGCCCAATTAATAATTTCTAACTCTCCATTCTTGTGTTCTACAAGAGCAGTAAGTGATTCAACCCAATCCCCATCATTTGCATAAATTTTATTATCGATCATTTTCAATTCAGATTTATGTATATGCCCGCATACAACTCCATCACATCCACGTCTGGAGGCTTCTCTAACCATAAGTGTCTCAAAAGCGTTAATGATTGAAACTGCCTTTTTAACTTTTAATTTTAAGAACTGTGATAACGACCAATATGGTAAGTTTATAAGACGTCTTATTCTATTAAACCATTTGTTTAACCACAGAAGAAAGGTATATGCAGAGTCTCCTATGTAGGCTAACCATCTGGCATGTTGCATTACTTCATCGAAAAGATCGCCATGTATTACCCACAACTTTTCATTCTTAGCCGTTTTATGAAAAGCCTCATTTTTTATCTCAATATCACCAAACGTAATACCTAAGAAAGTCCTCGCACCTTCATCGTGATTACCAGGAATAAATGTAATTTTTGTACCTTTTCTAGCTTTTCTAAGAATTTTTTGAATTACGTCGTTATGAGATTGAGGCCAATACCACCGCTTAGTTAAGCTCCATCCATCTATAATATCGCCAACTAAATATAAATAATTACTATCATTATATCTTAGAAATTCAAGAAGATGTTCGGCCTGTGCACCAGATGAACCTAAATGAATATCAGAGATCCAAATGGCTCTATAATTTTTACTTTTATTTTTATCCATATATAAACAGAGTTTATTTTAATTAAGATCTCTACATATATTGGATTTATTACAAATTTATTTCTGAAAAATTTTTACAAATTAAACTAAGCTTAACATCTCTTCTAAGCTTACATTAATTTTGTTATAATAAAGCCCATTTTAAATTCATTAATTTATCAACTTACAACTACAGGACATAATAAGTTACCTGCCAATTTAGTTACTTGTGGTGTTGTTATCATAGAGTATCCTGAAAATACTTTTAAAATACCTTATTTTTCGAACGGGCAAGTAATAGATTATTTTTTTCCTAGAATGCTTACATAAAATTAAAAACTTGATTTGTCACAAAAATTTAATAATATTGTAATAAATTTGTAACATTTATGGAACCTTTCTTTGATTCTTAGAATTATTTTCTCAATCTTTTTATTTATTAATTTTAATTCGGTACTGTTAGCAGCATTGCCCACTAACGACACTTTCATCAAACTACCCAAAATTAATTTTGTTCAAAATGTAGAAGCAGCTAAAGAAAAGTTTCAATTAAAAGATTACCAGGGTGTCATAAATCTACTTTCTATTAACATTAAGAGTAAAGATATACCTAATAGTTACCTTGTTGAGAGCTTAATTAATAGAGCTAATACTTATTTCTTTATTAAAGATTATAAAAATGCAAAGGCTGATTATTTAAATTGCTTGAACATTGATCTATGTCAAAGAGCAGATGTAAATCTTAATTTGGGAAAATTAGAGGTAAAGCTGGGTAATAATGAAATTGCAGCTTCCTACTTTAAAAATGCTATTTTATTATCAAAAGATAACATTAGAGTACTTTCTGAAGCACTTAGTTTCTTTAAAAACCCTTAATTCATAATTTTTAAGCAAAATTCTTAATAATTTTTAGGAATTAAATAAAATATCTACTCATTATTTGCTTAGGGTTATGAGACTTACTAAATTGAAAAATATTTGCAACTGTCATTGGGACTAAATTTAATCCTAAAGCTAGTAACGGTGAAACAAAAAATGTCGTGATGGTAATAGATGTAGTTGGAAGATCAATACCTATAATTCCTTCTACAATGCCAGCAATTAAAAAGGTAAAAGCAACTATAATGGCAATTTTATTTGGGTTATTTGTGATGTCCAATGCTAGCACTTTCTAATTTCTGAAAGCATTTTTAATATCATGTTCAAAATCATTATCCTGATATTAATATTATAACGCCTACAAAAAATCCAAGTATTAGGAGATACTCAGTAAAATTAAGCTTTTCCTTTAAGAAAAGAAAACAATATAAGATTGCAAATAGAGTCCGTTCAGTAATATTGAGCTTAATATTTTTGTAATCAATAACTGTATACTTAATTTTATGGTAGTTAATTTAACATATGAATTACAAAAAGATGATCTAATTACATGGATACCATTAAAAGATATTTATTTTAGCGAATTTCATTATTCTCAAAACTTTGGAAAACTAGGGTTATGTGGCTGTCCTGGCACATTGTTAGATTCTAACAACCAAATTATTGGAATTGAGAATACACTAAAAATTTTTAAAAATCACCAAATTGACATTATTGTGTCTCTTTTAGAAACATCAGAATTAAAATCACTTGGATGCGAGAATTTAACAAAGGAAATTAAATTAAATAACTTCGCTTGGTTTCACTTTCCAATAACTGACTTTGATATACCTACTAAAAATTCACTTTTAAAGTTAAATTTACTTCTCTCGGATCTAGAAAATTTTTTAAAAAAAGAAAAAAATATTATTATACATTGTAAGGCGGGATTAGGTAGAACTGGTACAATCGCATCATTATTATTAGCTAAATTAGGAATATCCACAAAAGATGCCATTAAATTTATAAGAAAATATAGACCAGGATCAATTGATACAGATGAGCAAAAAAACTTTGTTTTAAATTGGAAATGTTAACAAGATGATTCTTTAATCATCAAAAAATTATTTTTTATTTTGATCATTCATATAACATTCAAATAAGAAATAATTTTTTTCTATAATTAAACTACTGATTTCTATAACTAAATTTTAATTTAACAATTTAGAAATAAAAATTAAACAAAACTGAAATATTTGAAGATCAAAAAGTAAAGAATCATGGAGATTTTTATGCTTAAAATAATTAATATTTCTAAATATTTTGATCAAGTTAAAGCTGTTAATAATGTAACAATAAATGTTGAAAATTCCTCAATGATTGGAATTATTGGAAGATCAGGTGCTGGTAAATCTACATTATTAAGAACAATAAACAGACTCACTGACGCTACCTCTGGCGAAATTCTTTTCCAAGATCAAAATATATTAGATTTGAAGAAAAAGGATAAACTCGCATGGCAAAAAAATTGTGCCATGATATTTCAACAGTTTAATCTTGTTCCAAGATTGGATGTTCTTACAAATGTTATTTTAGGCAAATTGAATGAGATGTCTACTGTGCGTGCTAGTCTAAAACTTTTTACATCTGAAGAAAGATATGCCGCATTAAACTTATTAGACAAATTTGGCATGATACAGACTGCTCTACAAAGAGCTGAAACACTCTCCGGTGGTCAGCAACAAAGAGTTGCAATATGTAGAGCTATGATGCAAGACCCTAAACTAATCCTTGCAGATGAACCTATAGCTTCATTAGATCCTTTAAATGCTAGACTTGTTATGGAATCTCTTAGAAAAATTCATGATGAACAAAATATCACAGTGATTTGTAACCTACATACTCTAGATACTGCAAAGCAGTATTGTGATCGTATTATTGGTATGCAGAACGGAGAAATAGTGTTTGATGATTTACCATCAAAACTTACAAATCAAAAAGCTAGAGAAATTTATGGTGCTGAAGCTGACGAAGCTTTTGAAGGCACTATGACATCAGTTTCATTAGAGAGCGCAGATATTAAGAAGACTGCATGAACTTATGAAAATTAGAAGACCAAACTTAAATAAATGGAGAAACATAAATGTTAAAAAAATTATATAGTTTTTTAGCTGTAGTGACCGCTTTTTTAATGGTTTCTACAGCTAATGCAGATAAAAAATACGATGGACCAAAAATGGACCTCAGTAAATTTCAGCCTGAGTTCAGAATTGGTTTTCTTGGAGATGAAGCATCGCAAGATATCATTGCAAGAAATGGATGTCTAAAAGATTATGTTGAAAAAGCATATAGTGTACCAGCTAAATTGTTTACATTCAAAGATTATGCTGGAACCATGGAATCAATGCTTGGTGGCAACCTTGATTACACATGGTTTGGTTCTTCTGGTTATGCTGGAATTTATCTACAAGATCCAAATGCCGTTGTACCAATTTTAACTAGAATGCAACCTACTGGCGATACTGGATATTATTCAGTAATGGTAGCTAGGAAAGATTCAGGTATTAAATCTCTGGATGATCTTAAAGGAAAAAAATTAGGTTTTGCTGATCCTAATTCTACTTCTGGATATCTAATCCCATCTATTGAATTACCAGAATTATATAACGTTAATATTGATACTTACTTCTCAAAGACACAGTTTTCTGGCGGACACGAAAACAATGTATTAGCTGTTTTAAATGGAGACGTTGATGCTGGTGTTACATGGGTATCTGGTGTTGGTAAATGGGAAGAAGGATACTCATCTGGTAATTTAAGAAAAATGGTTGATAAAGGTATCTTAAATATGGACGACCTAGTTCAGGTTTGGTCATCAAAGTTAATTCCTAATGGCCCGATTGTAATGCCAAAGAAATTACCACAGGAAGCTAGAGATGTTATGGTTGGATTGAAGCAATGGATACACAAAAATGATCCAAAATGCAGTGAAGATGTTGCAAATGGCATTGTAAAAGCTTGGGTTCCAGTTGATCATAGTTTCTATGAAGTAATTGTAAAAGCTAGAAAAGCAAAATTAGAAGCCAAGAAGAAAAAAGGCTAATTACTAATATGCAAAAGACAGTAATTAGTTGTCTTTTGCATACTTTATTAACTCAATCAATAATAATATTATAGTTGGAAGTAAAATGTATTCAGACAATATTTTAGGTTTTGAGACAATTGAGAAAAACCTAAAAGCAATGGCTTTTAAAAGATTAATTTATTCTTTCATAAGCATTTTGGCTATTTTATTTCTTCTTTCCAGTGGACTTACAATAGCAGAAGAAAATAATGCAGGAAGCTTTCAAAGGGGATTGAGTAAATTTTTTGACTACCCTGTTGATCTTTTCAAAGAAGCATTTGAGTCTGGTTGGAGATGGTATGCATATGTATTCAAATATCTTCCAGATTTAATATCAACAATAAACATGGCTTTTTTTTCAACACTATTCGGGGCAATTTTTGCTCTTCTCTTGAGCCTGTTTGCAAGTAAAAATTTAATTAAAAACCAATATATAGTTACTTTCTCAAGAAGAACCATGGACATTTTGAGATCATTTCCTGAGTTGGTTATTGCTATGATATTTTTGTATCTGATGGGAAAATCAGAATTACCTGCAGTTATTGCAATAGTAATTCATACTGCTGGAGCTCTAGGAAAATTATTCTCTGAAGCTATTGAAAATGCTGATAACAAACCAATTGAAGGTTTACAATCTTGTGGAGCAAGTTGGTGGCAACGAGTTAGATTTGCAGTTATTCCTCAAGTAATACCTTTGTTTATCTCATACACCCTTCTGAGGTTAGAAATTAATGTAAGAGCGTCAACCATCCTTGGTTTTGTAGGTGCTGGAGGTATTGGAGAAGCATTGTCTGCTGTAATTCAGTTTAGATATGGAGACGAAATTATAGCTATTATGTTTTTATTAGTTATCACTATAATTTCCTTAGATTATTTCTCCAGATTTCTTAGGGGTAGATTAATTGGAGACAATAAGTAATGGAGCAAGTATTAAATCAAAATGTTATTGATGCAGTTGATCTAAAACATAAAAAACATATTAGAATTCTTATTATAACTGGATTTATGTTTATGGTTTATTTAATTGGGTCAATAATACACTTTGATCTACCTAACTTAGCTAAAAAGTGGAATAAAGATCGAGCGTCTATGTTTATGTTAGATATATATGCTCACAAAGACCATATAAAAATGAATTGGAAAGATCCTCAGAAAATTGATGTAAGATTTGAGGGTGGTCATAGGCATGTTTATAAAGATGATCCCACTTGGCTTATTAGAAATAAAAATAATCAATCTACAATTGTTAACTTTGATAATGGTGGTCAGTTTGTTTTCTTTCCAAATAGAGTGGAAATGAGAAATTTTCCTAATATCAATGAACCATTCATTTTTAAGCTTAATAAAAATGGTAAACCTTATGTTGATGGGTATGTTGGAAAGGAAAGTATGTTGCCAAGTTGGATGCGTGCAACAGAAAATAAAGTTGAAGTGAGACCTTCTTTATATGAAAGGCTTCAGGTATATGGATCAAAAGTCGAAGTTCATAGATACGAGTTAGGATGGAAATATTTTTGGTTTGATTTCGATAGCCCTCTTGTTGGAAAGGGATTTCTTGACGCTATATCACTTATGTTTAATGAAGACAGAGTAGATCCAAAAATTTCAAATTTTAATCTTGTTGTAAATGAATTTTTAGAAAATGAAATATGGCACCACAACACCGTTTTGTTTGCTATGGTTGAAACATTATTAATGGCCATTCTTGGAACATTAATTGCCTCAATGGTTGGTCTTCCACTAGCTTTTCTTGCTGCTTACAATGTTACTCCACTTTCCTCAATAAGGTTTTTTCTGAGAAGACTCTTCGACATGCTTCGTGGAATAGATATGTTAATTTGGAGTTTAATATTCCTTAGAGCTTTCGGTCCTGGACTTTTTACCGGAATTTTTGCAATCGCATTTACAGACACAGGCACTCTTGGTAAATTAATGTCTGAAGCTATAGAAAATACTGATAAAAAAGATAAAGAAGGTATCCAGTCAACTGGTGCAAACAAAGTTCTTCAACATAGATTTGGTATCATTCCACAAATACTACCAATTTTCATTTCACAAAGTTTATATTACCTAGAATCTAACACAAGAGCTGCCGTAATTATTGGGGCAATGGGTGCTGGAGGTATAGGCTTACATTTCCTTGGGGCATTAATGACTGGAAATGATTTTGAAAACGTTGCTTACATGGCAATTTTAGTTTTAGTTGCTGTAATGTGCATTGATACTATGTCAGCCAAACTAAGAAGATTATTAATTGGTATAGAGGATAAGAAATAAAGGATTTACTATGAATAGATATATTTTAATAATAGTTTTTTTAATTTACCCGTTACTTGTTCAAGCTCAAAGCAAAGATACAAAAAATATAAGCAATGAGGTGTCTTCTCAGGAAGCTGGAACATTAGTTAATACAGAAGAAATTTTTCAAAAACTTATAGATAAATGTGATGATGTTAACCTTCTTATGTTAAGAGCCAGAATAAGATTAGAGTTACCTAGAATAGATAAATCTGACGCTGATACAGTCGAAAAAATGCTGTTAGAAGGTTTTGAAATGTGTGCACAAAAAAAACCTGAGGAAGCTAAAGTAAAATTAACAGAAGCATACGAAATCGCAAAAAAAGCTGCCTCGGAAAAATTTGGCCAAACTGGTACAGGTGGATTAGAAACTGTTAAAAAAGATATCGAACCTCTAAAAGATACAAACTCTTCTAATGGTACAAAAGATAAGCCATGGTGGAAATTCTGGTAATTGAAATTTAATTTTTTATTAAAATATTTGTAAAAAAATGAAAAATTATTTCGTAATGATCTTCTAAAAAAGGGGATAGTATGAAATTAAAACCATTTGACAAATCTGGAAAATTTTACAAAGGCAATTTGCATGGACATAGCGATTACTCTGACGGACTGCTTAAACCAAAAACTGTGATTGAGTTTTACAAATCATATAGCTATGATTTTACATGTCTTTCTGATCATTTATGGCATGACAAGAGATTTGCTGCAGAAAGTGTAAATGATGTTTCTGATTTTAATTTTAAAGATTTTATTACAATTCCAAGTGCTGAAATTCATGTAAAAGGGAAAAAGTACGAAAGAGCTGGGTTGTGGCATCTTGTTGCTAACGGTTTGCCTTTAGATTTCAAAATTGCATCTGATAATGAAACAGTAGATGAACTACTTAACAGAATCATAGAGACTGGAGCATTTGTAACAATAGCTCATCCAGAGTGGTATTCATTATCTTCTGATGAGGCCATTAAAGTAAGTAATGCTCACGCAGTTGAAATCTATAATCACGCAGCAACAATTAGCTCAAATAGAGGTAGTGGAATAGCTACAGCTGACTTCCTACTAAATAATAATAAAAAAATTTTACTAACTGCATCTGACGATTCGCATTTTCATAAAGAAGATGCTTTAGGAGGTTGGGTATTCGTAAAATGCAAAAACCTGTCTATACAAAATATTTTATATTCTCTTAAAAATGGCAATTATTACTCTTCTACAGGGATAGCAATACATAATATAGAACTTGATGATAATGAACTTTTAATACAATGTAGTCCAGCTTCACACATAATTATTTCAGGCTCCTCTAATACCTGCCTTTCCAAAAATGGTTACAACATTACAAGTGCCAAATTTGATTTAAATAAGCTTGATACAAGTTTTTTTAGAGTAACAGTATTAAACGAGTATGGTAAATATGCTTGGTCTAATCCTTACTGGTTAGATGAAATTTTTTATAGATAGGAGTAACGATTGAAGATAC
>CACHVW010000014.1 GCA_902583415.1 uncultured SAR116 cluster alpha proteobacterium
ACATGTTCACTATTGCAGTAGCAATAATATTTATATTAGCTTCGGGAAGTCCCCTATATCCAGTAATGATCACAAGACTTTTGACTTCCTTTATCATTTTTTTTGCTTCTGTGATATCAACTGGTGCCATCCTTACTGATTTATCGTTATATATTTCTGATAAAATACCACCAGAACCAAGTACAACAATTGGTCCAACTAATTCGTCAACTCTGTAACCCAAAATCATTTCAGCTATGCCTTTTTCCATTTTTTGAATAAGAAATTTTTCGTCACTACTTTTTATTTTTAATTTCTGAAATACATCTGATAACTTTTTAAAACTAATTTTCAGCTCTTCTAAATTTTTTATATTTAATTCAACACCTCCAGTTTCTGTTTTATGAACTATCTGATTTGATAAGACTTTCATAGCTAGAGGAAAACCTATTCGGGAACTATGTTCTATTGCTTGTTTTTCGTTAAAACTTACTTTGTAATCTACAATTTGAATTCCAATATCGTTAAAAATTTCTAATGCTTCTTCTTCAGATAAATTCTTGGATATGTTTTTCTTTAGTTTTTTTGAAATGTTAATAAGGTTATTTTTTAAAATTTTTTGTTTGACTGGATTTCTAGTATTTAGAAAGGTCTTCACACTCCCTGCACAGGACTCTGGCGTCCTAAAACAAGCAATATTATTTTTATGTAGTAAAGTTAGTGCTTCTGGAGCATCAGGGGCAACATACACTGCTAACGGCTTTGAGTGATTTGCCCATTTTAATAAAGGCTCAACTGCTTGCTCTGGTCTAAATTTAGCAGACGAACCAACTACCATCACGACTAAATCACAATTTTTATTTTGCATCATCTGACTAATTACTTCGTTAACAATTTCTGGTTTTGTTCCAGCAATAGTTAAATCAACTAATTTATTATTGTTAAATACAATATTATTTTCTTGCATAATTTTCTTTATTGATAGACCAGGGTCTACTATTTCAATATCACTGCCTGACAAGCTTTCTACAACCATAGCACCGCCACCACCAGTTGTGGTAACTATACCTACTCGTTTAGATTCAGATCTTTTCTTATTTTTAAATAAATTAGGAATTTCAAGTAATGTTTCAAAAATTTCCACTCTAGCAATACCATGATAATTTATGAATGCATTGAACGCATCATCATTTCCTGCAATTGCTCCTGTATGCGATTTGGCTAATTTTTTACCTAATTCAGATTTGCCAAGTTTGTAACAGATAATTTGTTTTCCAGCTGCATGTGCCATTCTGGACATATCTGCTATTTCATTACTGTTTCTTAATGTTTCTAAAAATAATATTATGGTTTCAGTGTTTGGATCATTAACTAGCATTTTACCAATTTCTCCAACGGAGAGATCCGACTCATTTCCAACAGAAACCAACTTTGAAAAACCTATACCTCGAGAGTGGCCATGAGATAATAAGGCTCCAATAAGACTCCCGCTATGGGAAATTACACCTAGACTTCCTTTCTTTAAATCTTGTAATTCGAGCATAGCATTTGCACTTAAAATGACATTATCTGAGATATTTATAAGACCAATACTATTTGGTCCCAATATTCTTAAATCACCTTTTTTTGCTATTTTAAAAACATATTTTTCTAACTCATTGCCTTCAGATCCAGATTCACTGAATCCTCCAGATAAAATCGTAGCACATCTAACATTTATTGAGATAGCATCCTTTATAGAATCAATAATTTTATTACCATCCACAGCAACAAAAATGTGATCAACTTGTTCATTAATTGATTTTAAATTTGGATAACATTTTAATCCAAAAATTTCTTCCCTATTTGGATTTACAGGAAATATTTTTCCTTTATAGCCATGCGATACTAGAAACCTTTGTGCTCGTGAACCAGTTTTTTTGGGATCAGCAGAAGCACCTATTATTGCAACTGATTTTGGGGTTAAAAAAGATTGGGTTAAAGAAACATCTATCATAGTTATAAGATCATTTATTTGGCCTTTGAGAAAATCTCCTTTCAAAGATATCTTCAGCTATTCTATTTTTCATCATTTCAGTTGATCCACCAGCAATTTGCCATCCTCTAGATTTTCTGAAACAATATTCAACTAGTGACTCCTGTGAAAATCCTGTGCCGCCCATAACTTGCATTGCCTCATTACTAATTTCAAATCCTGCTTTATTACAAAATGCTTTAGCAATTGATGTTTCTTTTGAAGAAGGAAAACCTCTATCTGCATTTATTGCAGCTCTGTATAATAGTAATCTGCCAGCTTCAATTTGAATTTTCATATCTGAAAACTTCCATTGAATACCTTGAAATTCACAAATTTTCTTTCCAAATTGCTCTCTTGTTAAAGCATATTCTTTAGCAACATTAAAAGCAAACTCTCCAAGTGCAAGTGATCTAGCAGAGTTGCCAATTCTTTCTGCATTAAATCCTGAAATTTGTTTTTTAAATCCACCAGGTCCTAATAAAACATTTTCTTCAGGAATATAAACATTATCAAAATATAATGCACACCATTCTTCACCATTGGTATATTTTGATGATTTTCCTTTGGAAAAACCTGGCATTGATGTATCCATTATTACTGACCCTATTCCATTTATTCCTTCATGATATCTTACATAAATTAAAAAAATGTCAGCATCTGGAGAATTACTTGTAAATACTTTGCTACCAGAAATTCTAAATCCTTTACCATCTTGAGAGGCTTTTGTTGTTAAGTCAGTCACTGCTGAACCAGCATTAGGCTCAGTCATGCCTAAACCAATTACCATATCTCCATTTAATAATTTTTTTAAATATTTTTGTTTTTGGTAATCAGTTGAGTACTCTGCAAAAGTTCTTATTGGACCAAAACTTCCTGCTTGTATTACGTCTGCACTTCTTGGACAAATTAATGCAACTTGTTCTATTGCAAGAACTGCATCCATTAACTTACCTCCCTGGCCTCCATCTTTCTCGGGAAGTGTTATCCCCATTAGACCATTTTTAGAAAATAACTTTGCAATATCTTTTGGAAAAAATGGATCATGAGCACGTCTAAGATTACCCTCTTTTAAATATTTATCTGCAAGACTTCTAACGGAGTTTTGAAATGCTATTTGTTCTTCTGTTAAGTTAAAATCCATTTTTTTTCCTATTATGTAAAAAATTAGTTTATTGTTTAAGGAAGTTTTTTAACTCCTCTTTAAAGATAGACCAACCCTCATCACCTTCAAGAATTACATGATTGTTTCCATTTAATGGAACAAATTTAGAATTTTTTATATTGGCAGCCATAAATTTACTTTCTGAAATTGGAACTCTTGCATCATTTATATTATGAAAAATTAAAGTAGGAATATCTAATAATGGTAATAATTCTGAAACGTCTATTTGGTCATTAGTTGATTGTATTCTAACTGCATTTTCTGCAGAAGTAGAAATTTTCATTACATTATTAAATGCATCCATTTGTTCTTTCGTACCATCTGGTATCATAGTAGATGTAAAAAACTGTCTAAATGCAGGATTTTCATTTTCCCATCCATTTAAAATCATATTTTTTTCTAATTCAATTTTTTGATCAAAATCAGCCGTTCCCCTTTTTGCTCTTCCTCTTGCAAAACCCCCAGACAATATCAAATGAGTAACTTTTTCTGGATTATTATATGCATAAGCTATTGAAACTGCACATCCTTGTGACACACCAAAAATTGGGAATTTATTAATATTAGCTGAATCCACTACTGCTTGCATATCATCAACAAAACAATCAAAATTTATATTTTCAGGGTTAAGGTCTGAAACACCATTACCTCTTTGGTCAAACCTGTAAAACGTATGGTCTTTTGCTAAATGCCTATAAATGTGGGTCCAAACCGGATTTCTCCAATCATGTTCTAGGCTACTCATAAAATTTGGAGCTTTTAATATTGGTGGTCCATTCCCAATGCTTGCATAAGCAATAATAGTTCCATCAGATGAGCTACAAAATCTTATTTCCTGATTTGCCTCAGTTAACAAATGATTTTCTTGAATTTGCTTTATATCATCTTCTGAAATTTTTATTTTATATACTTGAACTTTTTGAGAAATATTTTTTAAGAATTGCTCTCCTATATTTTCTATGATTAAAGATTTCAAACTTTTAATACTTTGATAAACATCATTTGTAATACAAATATTTCCAGCATCTGCTATTGACTCTAATCTACTTGCAATATTCACAGTATTACCAAAAATATCTCCATCATCCATAACCACATCACCAACATGAATTCCAATTCTGTATCTAATTTTCTTATCATTGGTTTTTTCTAATTCATTTTCATAAATCCCCTTTTGAATAGATACACTACTTTGCACTGCATCCAATGCACTTGGGAAAATAGCTAAGAACCCATCTCCAGTTGTCTTTATTATTTCACCATTATAATTTTCTATTTCTGGTTTAATAATTGTGTTTAATTGATTTTTTTGTCTTGAGAGTAAATTAATTTCATCATCTTCAATTAACCTTGAAAATCCCACCATATCTGCAGCAACAACTGCTAATAATTTTCTTTCCACAATAACCCTCATGAAGAATTTAAAATTATTCTGCTATTTCCATAAATTATCTAAATGTATTCAAATTCATATAAAAATAAAAAGAATTTAGAAATTCACATAATTATGTTAAACTAGATATGCCAGGGGTGCAAAATTTTTTGCTGAGAGATAAACCCTTAAAACCTGATCTGGTTAAGACCAGCGGAGGGAGTTGCTGATTTAAATTTAAAACATATTCCCTGTAAAAAGATGAAATAGTAATTTATAAAATGAGGAAATAAATATGTCTAAAGAACTATCCAAAAATGCTTCAGAACTTTTGACAAAAATAAGAGATAAAGGTCCATTAGTATGGAATTTTTCAAATTTTGTCTCTATGGACATTGCTGCTAACGCTTTACTTTCAATTGGAGCGTCTCCTGCAATGGCACACGCAAAAGAAGAAGCAAAAGATTTTACTGAAATCTGTAAAGCTATTAGTGGAGCCTTGACAATTAATATAGGAACCTTTGATCCATATTGGCAAGAATGCGCATTGGAGGCAGCAAAGAATGCGAGTGAGAATAATGTTCCTTGGGTTTTAGATCCTGTTGGTGCTGGTGCTAGTGCCTTTAGAAATAAAAATGTTGAAGAACTTATAAAGTTTAAACCAACAATACTTAGGGGGAATGGGTCAGAAATTATGGCTGTGGCTGGACTGTCTGGGGGAGGTAAAGGCGTAGACTCAACTTCAACCTCTAATGATGCACTAGATGCTGCAATGTCAATAGCTAAAAAAAATAAAATTATAGTCGCAGTTACTGGGGCTACAGATTATGTAACTGATGGAAAGCTTACCTACTCTATAAAGGGCGGACATGAAGTAATGACAAAAATAACTGCTACGGGATGTGCTTTGTCATGTTTAATTGGAGCTGCTATTGCGGTAGGAGAGGATAAACTTCTTTCAACAGCTTCAATTATTGGCATATATGGTTTAGCTGGAGAAATGGCTAGTAAAGTTTCTAGGGGTCCAGGAAGTTTAAGAATGAATTTATTGGATAATTTATATAATATTTCTACAAATGATATTATAAATAATTTAAAAATTAAAAATGTCTGATCTTCATTCTTATTTTGTAGCAGGTCCTGAAAATTTACTTTCTCATCATATATTAAAAAGTGAAAAACCAGAAAAAACACTTATTAGAATAGTTAGTAAACTAGCTGAAAATGGTCTCGATGTCTTTCAATTGAGAGCAAAATCAATGAAAGATATCGATATCATAGAACTCATAAAAGATATAAAATCAGCAACATTTAATACTAAAATGAAAATTTGTATTAATGATAATGTCAATGTTGCTTCTAAATGCAAAGGTTTAATAGATATACTCCATCTTGGACAAACTGATATGGATCCAAATGAAGCAAAAAAATTAATAGATCAAAATATTCAAATTGGATTATCTATAACAAATGAAAATCAATTGGGTAATATACCTAATTGTATAAGTTATCTGGGTGTAGGACCAATTTTTCCTACCGGTTCAAAAAATGATGCATCAGAACCAATGGGCTCAAATACATTAAAAAAAATCATTAATAAAACAAATCTTCCCGTAGTTGCAATCGGTGGTATTTCAATAGAAGATGTTTCTGATTTGTTTAAAATAGGAGTTTCTGGTGTAGCTGTAATATCTGCAATATTAAACGAAAATAATCCAACAGAGAATTTTAAAAAAATGAAAGAAAATATAATTAAAGGCTTAGAAAAATGAATATAGTTCTTACTGGTGGCACAAGTGGCCTTGGCTACAGAACAGCTCAAGTTTTAGGTAAAGAGATTAAAAACAAAATAATTTTAATAGGTAGTAACAAACAAAAAGGTGAAACATCAGTCGAAAATTTAATAAAAGAAACATTAAACAACGATATTAGTTTTATACAATGCGAACTTTCATCTATTTCAGAAATAAAAACTTTAGCAGATAAATTAAAAAAATTTAAAATTGATATTCTTATTAACAATGCTGGTGCATTGTTTTTTTCAAGAAAAGAGAGTGTGGATAAAATAGAAAAAACATTCTCACTTAATCATCTATCTTATTTCATTCTAACAAATTTATTATTAAAATATAAAGTTATAAAGAACGGAGGCAGAATAGTTAACGTTGCTAGCGGTGCACATAGAGGTGTAAAAATTGATTTTAATAATTTAGAAATGACAACAAATTATAATGGATGGGTTTCTTATAAAAAATCAAAATTATGTAATATATTATTTACTAAAAAATTAAGTGAATTAACAAATAAAAGTAAGATAACTGTTAATTGTCTACATCCTGGCTTTGTAAAAACTCAATTTGGAAAAAACAATAGTGGTCTTGCAAGTTTAGCCATAAAATTTCTTATGAATTTTTTCGCAATATCAGTTGAAGAAGGTGCTGAAACAATAGTATTTTTAGCTACTGACAAAAGTATTAAAAATATTACTGGAAAATATTTTTATCAAAGCAAAATAGATGAACCCTCAATATTCGCCCAAAGTCAAAGAGATGCTGACCTCTTATGGGAAAAAAGTATAAGCATTGTCAAAAACAAAGGTTTGACATTGGTATAGAGTTGTTTAACAAGCTAATTTATGAAAAATTATAATAGTTCTTTAATTACTCCAGTATTAATAGCTGGCTCCATAATAATTATCATTACTTTTGGAATAAGAGGCAGTTTTGGGGTATTTCAAATACCAATTGAACAAGAATTTCAATGGTTAAGGGTAGAATTTTCATTAGCAATTGCAATTCAAAACCTTGGCTGGGGTATTGGTGCGCCTATTTTTGGAGCTTTGGGCGAAAAGTTTGGTGATAGAAAAATGATTGTAATTGGAGCATTTTGCTATGTTATTGGCTTACTGTTATCAACTATTGCACAAAATCCACTAACACATCAATTCCTTGAGCTTATCATAGGTTTTGGAATAGCTGGAACAGGCATGGGAATGATATTAGCAGTTGTTGGTAGAGCCTCGAGTGAAAAAAATAGATCAATGGCCTTAGGAGTAGTTACTGCTGCTGGTTCAGTTGGTCAAATGATAGGAGCGCCAATCGCTCAAGCTCTTTTAAATTTATACAGTTGGCAACAAGTTTTTATAATTTTTTCAATGTCTATAATTTTTATTATATTTTTTGTTCCTTTTTTAAAATCTCCCCCTTTATCTTCAAAAAAAGAAATAGAAATAAGCTTAAAAAAGGTATTAGGTGATGCTTTTAAGGATCCTAATTTTTCTATGATTTTTTTTGGATTTTTTGCTTGTGGATACCAGTTAGCATTTTTAACAGCTCATTTTCCTGCCATGATTACTGAAATGTGTAGTAGTATAAATCCATCAAGTCTTTTACATAGTTTTGGAGTTTCAACAACTTCAAGTTTAGGCGCTTTTGCAATAGCATTAATTGCATTTAGTAATATTTTTGGAACAATTTATGCTGGTTGGTTAGGCCAGAGATACCCCAAAAAATTCTTGTTAGCTATTGTTTATGCTTTAAGAGCGTTTATTGGTTTAATTTTTATTATATTTCCAATAACACCAATATCAGTAATTTTATTTTCTTTGTTAATGGGTTCTTTATGGTTAGCTACAGTACCTTTAACCAGTGGATTGATAGCTCATATTTATGGATTACGTTATATGGGTACTTTATATGGAATTGTTTTTTTATCACATCAATTAGGAAGTTTTCTTGGTGTTTGGATGGGCGGGAAGTTGTATGATGCTACAGGCGATTACACTCTAGTGTGGTGGATTGGTATAGGGGTATCCGTCTTTTCAACTTTAATACACTTACCAATTAAAGAACAAAAAATGCAACCTGCTTAAATTCTAAAACCACAAATCTGCCATATTCTTTCCTATTTAGTGTTAATTATGTTACAACTATGTTAAATGTTTCCATTTTGGAAATAATTATATTCCATTTACCTATATTCTCTTATTCATTTTTTTATCTTATATAATTACCAAACAAGGAATAAGCCTTCTTAAATATGAAAGAAAAGTGAAAGACAATGGAAAATACATTCTTAGCAAAATTAAATAATTATATCTCAGCTGCATTTGAAAAAATTGCTGTAATTAGAACAAGACAAGCATTAATAAGTTTAGACGACCGTACATTAGCTGATATCGGATATACAAGACAGCAAGTATTAAACGGAGACTTCTTTAACGTAACTGACGTAGTTGACTTCCCAGCTGGTAAGTTAGGTGTAGAAAAGACAACTGAAGAAAAGAAAGCTGCATAAAGAATTTAAGAATTAGTATCCTATTCTCCTCCCCTGGATATTAATGAAAGATGGTGACATAACATAGAACTCATATCCTCCCCAAGGTAGTCATTATGTCATCGGAATAAGCAAGGACGAAGGACCCCATCCTTCGTCCTTTTTTTGTTTGTATGAGTAAATTAAAAATATTATCATAAATCTATTGCTTAGGAGATTTAAGATGAATGATTTTACTAAAAATATTTTTCCTCCGCCATATAGCGGACCAAAACCAGGAAATATTATCACAGATATTTTTATTGAGGATAGTTTTTCTAAAGACGATGATAGACTTTGGGTTCCCTTATCTCCTGGTCGTTGGTCAAGACCATTATGTTATAATATTAGTCAAGGTTATTGGGTTCATCTAACAAAGGTTATCGGTGGTGGATTTTTATCAAGACACAGACATCCTGCTCCAGTTCATGGTTTCGTAATTAAAGGTTCATGGAGGTACCTTGAGCATGATTGGGTTGCTAAAGAAGGTTCATATTTATTCGAGCCTCCAGGTGAAATTCACACATTAGTTGTTGATGAAGATTGCGAAGAAATGATTACTTTATTTCATAACTCCGGAGCCCTAATTTATTGTGATGAAGATGGAAATACAGTTAGCACAACTGATGTTTTTGATAGAATCGAAGCAGCTAAAAAACATTTTATCAAAGTTGGTTTAGGTGAAGAATACGTAAACCAATTTATCAGGTAGTTTTTAAAGAGCTGGTTCTTTTGTATAAAAAATATACTCCAGTTAAAACTAACATTGTTGATACTATCATTCTTACTGGGCTGCCCATCAAAAATAATGGTAGCGACAATACAATCATAGAGATTGGAACATAAAGTTTAGAGAATAATGAATCTTTCCTAGCTTCTTGATAAAAAGGAAAGATTACTGATATGACTGCCATCAATAAGAAAAACAATGACCATGGTCTTGATATAAATAGTAATAAATCATCACTAATCCCAGAAGCTCTTGCTAAATTAAGTTCTGCTAGTTTACCTAAAACCACACCAAGGATCATGGGAGCAAGAGGGAATCCTAATTTTTTCATGAAATAACCAATTACTCCAAAAAAGAACATAACCCATATATCAAAAACTACGTTATGTAGTGCGAAAACTCCAATTGCACAATAAGCTAAGATAACTGATGCTAAAACATACATTGGAATTTTTGTAACGAGTAGAAATATTCTTAATGAGAACGCCTGTAATCCGACCATAAAAAAATGAGCAACAAAAAAAGCTATAAAAACACCGTACGCTAATAATGGTTCGTCTTGAATGAATGTTGGACCAGGAATGATATTGTGGATCATCAATGCTCCTAACATAACTGCTGTTACAATATCTCCAGGAATACCTAGCGCCATCATCATAATTAACGCTCCACCTGCAGTTGCATTATTAGCGGCTTCTGGTGCAATGACACCATCATATTCACCTTTTCCAAAATTGGATCTATTAGGTGAAGCTTTTTTTGCTTGATCATATGCTAATATATTTGAGATTGAACCGCCAGCAGCAGGTAAAATTCCTGTGAAAATGCCAATGAAACTTGACCTAAATAAATTAACCCATCTTTTAAGAATTATTAATATTGCTTGCCTGTGCTCAACTTTAACCACAGATCCAGATTGAGACATAAGAGGGCTCTTAGCCCTTTTATCATCTTCGACATCTGTTAATAATTGTGAAAAAGCAAATAATCCAATTAAAACTGGTAGAAATGCGAACCCTTGTTTGAATTCGTCAAAACCAAAGGTAAATCTTGCAACGCCATTAATCTCGTCTTCCCCTACTGTTGCTGCAAATAATCCAAG
The DNA here is from genome assembly GCA_902583415.1 of uncultured SAR116 cluster alpha proteobacterium. Lineage (GTDB taxonomy): Bacteria > Pseudomonadota > Alphaproteobacteria > Puniceispirillales > Marisalimonadaceae > Marisalimonas. The sequence continues at coordinate 10,677 of CACHVW010000014.1, forward strand.
CAAACCTGCAATTAAACCTTTAGTAATATTTCCACCTGACAAACTTACAGTAATTGTTAGAGCAAAAATAATTAAAGAAAAATAATCCCAAGGACCAAATTCTAAACCTAAAAATGCTAATTGTGGGGCTAAAGCTACTAAAATTACAGCACTTATCATTCCCCCAAAAAAAGAAGACCATAATCCTAAACCTAATGCGAGTCCTGGTCTGCCAGATCTTACTAACGGAAAGCCATCAAAAGTTGTGGCAACAGAAGACGGAGTTCCTGGGATTCCAGTTAACATGCATGACATTAATCCTCCAGAAAATCCTCCTACAAACACCCCAAGCATAGTTGCTAATCCTTGAATTGCAGTCATACCAAAAGTGAATGGTAAGGTTAATATTACTCCCATTGCAATAGTAAAGCCTGGGATAGCGCCTGCAAGAATTCCAGCAAGTGTACCTACCAACATTAATCCTAATGTAACTGGATCTAAAACTATACTCGCAAACGCTTGTAAAATAACATCTATCATAACTTTACCAAATTCTTAGAATTTCTCCCTCAGGTAAAATCACTTTTAAACCAAATGTGAAAATTGACCACATTATTCCTATTGTAATAATTGAAATAATTAAGTGATTGATAATTTTTTTTATCTCAAATCCACCTAATAAAGTAAGTAAACCAAATACAAATAACACACCCCCAATTAACATTCCTAAATAATCTAGAAACCCTAAAAAAAGAATGAACATTAAAAAGCATATTGAGGCATTCTTAAATTTTAAAAAAACATTTTGTGAATTTGTATTTTCTGAATTTAAATTGCTGTCAGTTGAAGCCATCATAGATTTAACTAACATAACCAATGACATAATTGATAGAAGACATAATACTATTGTTGGCCAAAAACTAGCTTTCATACCTTGATATCCAGGATCTTCAATATCAAAACTACTATTGATCATTATTCCACAGAATAACAATAAAAATATAGCTACGATTGTGTCTTTATTAATACTCATAATGATTTTATTAAAAGAAGAGATAAGCTAGTTATCTCTTCTTTTACAAATTTAGTCTTTTCTTTTATAAACACCAACTTGTTTTGCTATTGGCTTCCAATAATCATAAGTGGCTTGAAAATGTTTTTTATAATCTTCAGGTCCTTTATAATTGATTAAAATACCTTTTTTATGCATAGCAGCTTTAAAATCTTTATCCATTGCTGCGCTTTCAAACATTTTTGCGTAATGCTTTACAATTTCTGCAGATGTTCCCTTTGGAGCAACCACTCCTCTTTCAACAGCAAAGATAACGTTAGCACCTTGTTCTTGAGCTGTCTTAATATCAGGAATTTGATCTAATCTTGCATCATTAGTAACCCCAAGTGCTTTTAATTTACCAGCTTTAATAAATTTAATAGCTGCTGCTAAGTTAATTTCACCAAGTTTAATGTTATCAGCCAACAAAGCGGTCATTCTTTGTTTTGTTCCATCATAAGATACATGCTTGAATTTCACACCAGTTGCATCCTCTAGTAGAAGAAAAACAAACTGACTTGTTGAACCAAAAGTTCCACCAGCAGTAATCGATCCAGGAGCTTTTTTTGCTGCTGCAACTAGTTCTGATATATTGTTATAAGGTGTGTTAACATTTGCACCTATAATTGAAGGTGTTGATGTAACCATTGAAATAGTTTCAAATGCATCCCATGTTATATCTATTCTACCAGTGAAATAACTAGTTATAGCACTTTGGTGAATTGCAAACAGAGTACAACCATCAGGCTTGGCTTTAGAAGCTTGTTTTGCACCTTTATTACCACCTTGACCGCCAACGTTGACAACTTGTAGTTGAGGCTTTGCTCCATTTTTATTTACTTTATCAACCATCTGTCTAAATATTACATCCGTTCCGCCACCTGCTCCCCAAGGAACAATTAACTTTGCAGTACCACACGGAATACTCGGAGCTGCTGAAGCTCCTGTAAATGATAAAGCCAGTAAAGCTGCTCCAGCTAAACTGGCTTTTAATAAATTTTTGATAGGCATTGTTATCTCCACAAATTAGTTTATTTTATTTTAGATAATTATGAAATTTAATAATTGCATATGCTTATTAAGAGTCAATTGATAATATAATTTTTTGGAAATAAAATGAGAAAATTTACTACAAGACCTGAAGTTGTTGGTAACTTTGGAGTTGTCACTTCTACCCATTGGATTGCATCTGCGGTTGGTATGTCAATTCTAGAAAAAAATGGAAACGCATTTGATGCTGCTGTAGCCACAGGATTTGCGCTTCAAGTAGTTGAACCTCATCTAAATGGTCCTGGTGGAGAAGTTCCTCTAATCTTATGCCCTAATGGAGAAAACCCGATAGTAATATGTGGCCAAGGTGTCGCACCAAATTCTGCAACTTTGAAAACTTTTAGTGATTTGAATTTAAACATTGTTCCAGGAAGCGGTTTGTTACCTGCTGTTGTTCCAGGAGCTTTTGATGCTTGGATGCTTCTTTTACATAATTATGGAACTATGACATTAAGAACTGTATTAGAACCAGCAATAAGTATTGCAACAAAAGGATATCCTTTGGTTCCAAACATTATTAATACAATTAAATCGGTTGAAGAACTTTTTAAAACTGAATGGACAACTTCAGCAGAAATTTATCTTCCTAAAGGTGAAGTTCCTTCTATTGGTGATTTTTTTACTAATAAAAAGATGGCTAATACGTACTTAAAAGTTATCAAGGAAGCTGAAAACAAATCCAATGATCGTGAAGAACAAATTACACAAGCACGTTTAATATGGAGCCAGGGTTTTATCGCACAAGAAATAGAAGACTTTTGTAAAAATAATGAGTTTATGGACACAACTGAAAAAAGACATAAAGGTCTATTAACTGGAGATGATTTAGCAGGTTGGTCTGCAACCATTGAAAAACCTTTATCTTATGATTACAAAAATTATACCGTTTGCAAAACTGGACCTTGGGGCCAAGGACCAACTTTTTTACAGCAATTAGCATTGCTAAAAGAATTTGATTTAGATTCTTTAGATGAAAATTCTCCTGAGTTTGTCCATTTAGTTGTAGAAGCAACCAAATTAGCTTTTGCTGATAGAGAAGCTTTTTATGGAGATACAAATTTTAACGATGTGCCTATGGATATTTTACTAGGTGAAGAATACAATGCTAAAAGAAGAAATTTAATATCCAAAGAAGCCTCAATGGAAGTAAGACCTGGAGTTATAGCAGGTTTTGGAGGAAAAGTGTTAGTAAGACCAAAAGGTGGTACCCCAGAGTCATTTTCAAAATTTGATATTGGAGAACCTACAGTAGCGAGGTTTGACGAACCTAATCCTTCCAGTCTTGGGGATACAAAAGGAGACACTACTCATTTTGATATAATTGATAAATGGGGAAACATGATTGCTGGCACTCCAAGTGGAGGTTGGTTGCAAAGCTCTCCAGTAATTCCAAATCTTGGATTTTGTTTATCTAATAGAGGACAAATGTTTTGGTTAGACGAAAACTCCCCAGCTTGCATTGGCCCAAAAAGAAGACCTAGAACTACTTTATCTCCAAGTCTTGCTTTGAAAGATGGACTGCCTTATATGGTTTTTGGTACACCAGGAGGTGATCAACAAGATCAATGGTCTCTTCATTTGTTTTTAAGACATGTACATTTTGGACTCAATCTTCAAGAAGCGATCGATGCCCCAGGTTTCAGCACTGCACATTTTCCAAATTCATTTTATCCGAGAGAAACTGATATTGGTCATCTAGCAGTAGAAGGAAGATTTCCTGAGGAGACTATTGATGAACTTATTAAAAAAGGGCATAAAGTCATTATTGATGATGACTGGAGTCTTGGCAGAATGACAGCAGCTTCAAAGGATAATGAAATTTTAAAAGCGGCAGCCAATCCAAGATTTATGCAAGGTTACGCAATTGGAAGATAAATACATAAAGGTAAAAAGATGAATGTCGGTATCGTTGGTTTTGGCTCAATAGGAACAGAAGTAGCTAAAGCAATCCTAGAAGGTGTAGAAAATTTTTATCTATATGGAATTTCATCTAGAAGCAAAACAAACGCAGAGGAAAGAATTTCAAAATTAAAAAAAAGCATCGAAATTTTTGACTTAGAAACTTTGATTAATAATTGTCAAATTATTATCGATTGTGCTCCAAAAGAAGCATTCAGAGATATTGCAACTCTATGTATTAGTGAAGGTAAAACATTAATAACTGTTAGTGGTTCCGGTATACTTGATAATTTTGATTTAATTGAAACACCAAAAAAAAATAACTCTCAAATAATTTTAGCAACAGGTGCCATATTAGGTTTAGATGCATTAAGAGCAGCTGCAGAATCCACAATTCATTCTGTTAAAATGACTACTCGGAAACCACCTAATGCACTTTCAAAAGCACCATATGTCATTAAAAACAATATAGAACTTGACCAATTATCAGAATCTAAATTAATTTTTAAAGGCTCAGCTACTGAAGGTGCAAAAGCTTTTCCAGCGAACGTCAATGTAGCAGCTGCTGTTGGGCTAGCGGGTATAGGTGCTAATAAAACCCAACTTGAAATATGGGCAGATCCAAATCTAGAAAGAAACACGCATAAAGTTGAGGTCAAATCGGATAGCGCAGAATTTGAAATGTCTATTCAAAATGTTCAAACACCAGAAAATCCAGGAACTGGAAGAATTACAGGATTAAGTGTGATTGCTTGTTTAAGAGGTCTAAAATCTTCCCTTAAAGTTGGATCTTAAAATTAATTTAGATTTTCTTTGTAAATTTTCATTCTTAAATAACACGCTTTAAGAATTGGGCAATCAAGGTTAAGTTTTATTGCTTCTGCAATTAAATCTCCAAATATTTCTTCATGCTCAGTGAATCCTTTTTTTTCTATGTCTCTAAGCATTGAAGCTTTAATAAGTGATCCGGGTGTCATTATATTTTTCAAAATATTTTCTGTTTCCAAATCACTAATAATATAACCGCTAAATTTTGCTATTGATCTACATTCATCGTACAAGTCAGATAAAGTTTTTTTACCAACTGCATGATTACTTATTTCTCCAAGCGGACAATTAAACAATGTTGTAGCCCCCGCAACAGTTGCAATAAAAACCCATTTTTTCCATAAATCTAAGGTAATATCTTCTGATATAGCAACGTCAAATTTAGTTCTTTTACAAGTGTTATAAAATGATACAAGATCATTACTTTGGTGTTTTTTTCTATCACCAAAAGTTATTTTTTTAAATTCACTAAAATGTTCAATTGCACCATTATTATTTATAGTTGAGCTTATATGAGCCACACCACCAATTACATTTTCACTACCAAATTCTTTATCTAATTTTTCCATGTGAGTAAAACCATTCAAAAAGGGGATAATCATACCCTTTCCTTTAACGCCTTTTAAATCTCTCATGGCTTGATCTAAATCATAGGTCTTACACGAAACTAGAACAACATCGTAGATTGCTTTTAATTCATTCGATAAAATTAAATTAGGTTCTAAATTTAGGTTACCAAGTGAGCTAATAATCTTTAATTTATTTTTAATTAATAATACCTTTCTTTCAGGTCTTACTAAAAAAGTTACATCAGCGCCACTTTCTTGAAGAAATCCTCCAAAAAAACCTCCGATTCCTCCAACCCCTAATACTAGTATTTTCATATAAATCCTGAAATTTTAATTTGTTTATGTAAGTTATATGACTGCTTCAATCTTAAGTCGATATAAATATGAAATTAAATAAAATTAGAATTTTGCAATTCAGATATCTTTACCAACAAATCATCTGGCAATGGTCCCATCTCAACTGCTTGCATAGAATTCTTTAAATGATCAAGTGATGCCAAACCTAATACAATACAATTCAAATTCTTATTAGATAAACCATATCGCAGAGCAAATTGAGCTCTGTTGCCATAAGTATCGCCTACTAATTCAAATAATTTTTCAACACGTCTTTCTTCTTCTTTCATATTAATAACATGAGTAACTGGGATTTCTCTACCATGCCTAACATCAGTTGCTAACAACCCAGCTGCAAAAATCCTTATACCCATTATGCCCATATCAAATTTTTTGCAATCTGCAATTAAACCAGAAAAGTCATGATCATTCCATCTACCTTTTTCTTTAAAATTAGCACTTGGATTTAAAAGATTATAATAAATTTGAGCTGTATCAAAATAACCAGTTTGTATAATTTTTTTTATAGATTCTGTGTCCCCTAAAGCTGTAAGTCCAATATTTTTAACACGTCCATCTTCTTTAAGTTTTGTCATAATCTCACATATGTTATTATTGAATATTTGTGAGCAGGTAAGAGTATCATTATTTTCTTCAAAAGTTATTCTATTATGCAATTGATATAATTCTAATTTATCTACCTTTAATCTATTTAGCGTGTTGTCTAATTTTCTATCTAATTGTGAAACGAACGTTTCTGAAATTGTAGGATCTAATCTAGCTTTCGAAGATATCTGTAATTTATCTGAAGCAGGAAGAGAACTTATTAAATAGCCAATATTTTTTTCAGATTTACCATCACTATAACCTTCAGCTGTATCAATCCAATTAATGCCAGCCTTGATTGAAAGTTCAATTGCTTTCTCCATTATATCAAAATTAGGGTCAATAAATAATCCTCCAACCCAACCACCACCCAGAATAAATTGGGATATATCTAGTCCTGTTCTACCTAATTTTAATTTTTTCATAATATTACTATCTTTATCTATTTTTAGTTGTATTAGATCAGTAAGTGAATACTTCTTATTTCAACTTATTTAAAATAAAATAATGAATAAAGACAAAATAATTTTCAAGAATCTAATATTAGGATCATTTTTTGCGTCCTTCTCAGCGGCACTTGGTGGATCAACTTTTGTTTTTACAAGACTAATTGTTGATGATTTAGATCCATTTACTCTTAGTTTTTTACGTTATGGATTAACTGGACTTATTTTGTTTTTGCTTTCTATTTCTATATTTTTAAAAACAAAATTTTCAAAAGAGGATAAAGTTCCCCTAGCATTTTTGGGTTTAGCCATGATAACAATTTTCCCTAACTTTATGGCTGCAGGACTTGAACATACAACTGCAGCAAGAGCAGGATTACTTTATGCAACCATGCCACTTTGTACCATATTAATAGCTTTTTTTTTTAATATAGAAAAAATCACAATAAATAAATCTCTTGCTGTTTTTATAGCAGTTCTAGGAGTATCATTCTGTTTATCAGAGAGTATAAGCAATAATTTCAGTCAAACATTGAAAGGTGATTTTTTAATGCTGATTGGAGTAATCGCTGCGTCATGTTTTACTGTTTTTTCAGGCAAGTATCTAAATAAATATGGAAACATACCAGTCATGATTTATGTAATGGGTACTGGTACATTGATTAATTTTCTTATAACTTTATATTTTGGTTCATCTTTTGAAACCATATATCAAATAGATGAAGTTCCAATCTATGCATTATTAATGTTAGTCATTCCAGGTGGAGTTTTAATGATGTATTGTTGGGGAAAAGCACTTCAATTAATTTCTCCAACTCAAGCAGCTATTTCTCTTGGATTCAATCCTTTATCTGCGATTTTACTTGGCTCTTTTATACTTAATGAAGAAATAACTTTAAAATTGATTGTAGGTTTCTTATCAATAATTTTTGCAATTACACTAGCTAATTGGAGAATAAAGAAATAATTATAAATAGTTTTATTTAAGTTTCTCTTTAAGTAGTTTATTAACAACGCCTGGATTTGCTTTACCTTGGGATAATTTCATAACTTGTCCTACAAAAAAACCAAAAAGTTTATCTTTTCCACTTAAATATTCATTAACCTTATCTTGGTTGTCTGAGATTACTTGATCTATCAATTTTAAGATTTCTGAATCATCAGAAACTTGCTCAAGTCCTTTTTCTTTTACAATTTCAGACGGTGACTTTTTACTTTTCATCATCTCTGAAAATACTTCTTTTGCTATTTTACCTGAAATAGTGCCATTGGATATCAAAGAAATTAATTCTCCAAGATTTTCAGAAGTAATTGGTGATTCTAAGAAAGACAAATTGTCTTTTTTTAAAGCACCAAATAATTCAGTTATCATCCAATTGGCCGTAAGCTTTCCGTCTCTTCCGTTTGCTGCTTGTTGGTAAAAATCAACGTAATCTTTTTCTTCGACAAGAATAGAGGCATCATAAGAAGTAATACCAAAATCCTTAATTAGTCTTTTTTTAAGACTATCTGGTAGTTCTGGAAGTTTTTCTTTAATATCTTGAACCCAACTTTCTGAAAATTCTAGAGGCAATAAGTCTGGATCAGGAAAATATCTATAATCGTGAGCATCTTCCTTACTCCTCATTGATCTAGTTTCTCCTGTTGAAGTATCAAAAAGTCTTGTTTCTTGATCTATTGTTCCACCCTCCTCCAATATATCAACTTGTCTTTCTGCCTCAGATTGTATTGCTTGAATAATAAATCTAATTGAATTTAGATTTTTTATCTCACATCTTGTTCCAAATTCTTCTCCAGACTTTCTAACAGATACATTGCAATCAGCTCTGAGTGATCCTTCTTCCATATTTCCATCACAGGCTCCAATATATCTCAGTATAGATCTAATTTTTTTTACGTATGCACCTGCTTCTTGAGGCGATCTTATATCTGGCTTTGAAACTATTTCCATTAATGCAACACCAGTTCTGTTTAAATCTATATATGATTTTGTTGGATGTTGATCATGAAGTGATTTTCCTGCATCCTGTTCTAAGTGTAATCTTTCAATACCAATTGTTGTTTGTTCGCCGTCATCTAAATCGACTATGATCTCACCTTCACCTACAATTGGTTTGGTAAATTGACTTATCTGATATCCTTGAGGTAAATCTGCGTAAAAGTAATTTTTTCTATCAAAAACTGAAACATTATTAATTTTAGCATTTAGTGCCAGTCCTGTTTTAACTGCTTGTTCCACACAGAACTCATTAATAACTGGTAGCATACCAGGCATTGCAGCATCTACTAAGGATACATTTCTATTAGCTTCAGAACCAAAGGAAGCGGACGCTCCTGAAAACAATTTTGATTTACTTGAAATTTGTGCATGTATTTCAAGTCCAATTACCATTTCCCATATACCAGTTTCTCCTTGGATATGTCCTAGCTTCAAAGTTGAGGTGTCATTCATTTTGCAGCTCCATCAGCTATAAAATTAAATCCTGCACTCATTTCTAATACTCTAGCTGTACTAATCAAGCCAGCTTCATCAAAAGAATTTGCAATCAATTGTATACCAATTGGTAATCCAGATTTATCTAGGCCAACTGGCAAGGAAATTCCAGGCAATCCAGCCAAGCTTGCTGGTACTGTAAAAATATCATTTAGATACATAGTTAGTGGATCTTGTTTTTTACCTAATTCGAAAGAAGTTGTTGGTGTTGAAGGGGTCAAAATATAATCTACTTTTTTGTAAACGTTCTCAAAGTCCTCTTTTATCAATCTTCTTACTTTTTGAGCTTTTAGATAATATGCGTCATAATATCCTGAAGATAAAACATAAGTACCTATCATTATCCTTCTTTTAACTTCATCGCCAAAGCCATTTCCACGAGTTAATTCATACATTTCATCTAAACTAGAAGCTTCCTGTCTTGCACCGTATCTAACGCCATCATATCGAGCTAAATTACTTGAGGCTTCAGCGGGAGCAATAATATAATAAGCAGGCAGAGCGTATTTAGTATGAGGCAACGAAACTGGAATTATCTCAGCTCCTTCATCTCTTAACCAAGCAATTGATTTCTCATAAAAGTTTACAATATCTTCAGAAATACCATTTTGTGTGTATTCTTTTGGTATGCCTATTTTTTTTCCTTTTATGCCTTTATCCAAATAATCCATTAAGTCTGGCATTTTTAAATTTGCTGATGTGGAGTCTTTTTGGTCATAACCAGCCATAGAATTTAACATTAAAGCAGCATCACTCACTGTTCTAGTTAGTGGACCTGCCTGATCTAAGGAAGAAGAAAATGCTACAATTCCCCATCTTGAACACCTTCCATATGTAGGCTTTAAACCAGTTATACCACAAAACGCCGCTGGTTGCCTTATTGATCCACCTGTATCTGTACCTGTTGCTGCCAAAGCGGACCTCGCAGCAACCGCTGCGGCTGATCCACCTGAAGAACCACCTGGAGACATTTTTTTATTTTTCAACCATGGGTTGATTACATTACCTTTAGCTGCAGTTTCATTACTAGAGCCCATTGCAAATTCATCACACGATAATTTTCCAAGAATAACTGCTCCATCATTCCATAAATTCTGAGTTACTGTACTTTCATAAGTAGGTATAAAATTTTCTAAAATTTTTGAAGACGCAGTTGTTTTTATGTCTTTGGTACAAAACATGTCTTTAATTCCTACGGGAATTCCCTCTAGAGGTCTTGCATTGCCATCAATCAATTTTTTGTCTGACTCTTTTGCCATAGTTATGGCCTTATCCTCTACTATTTCAAGATAAGCACCTAATGAAGATGTGTCACTAATAGATTTTAAATAAGCTTTCGTTAATTCTAATGACGAAATCTCTTTATTTTTTAGAGCTTTAGAGGCCTCAACTAAATTTAAATCAAGTAATTCAGACATTATTCAATAACCTTTGGAACAACAAAAAAGCCACTAGAGCTTTCAGGAGCATTTTTTAAAACTAAATCTTCAATATTACCATCATTTACATCATCACTCCTAAGTGGCAACTTATGTCCTGTTACAGAAGCTAATGGCTCTACATTAGAGGTATCTACTTCATCAAGCTGTGCAACAAAGCCTAAAATATTATTTAAATCATTAGTAAGACTTTCTTTATTTACTTCTGGAATATCTAAACGAGAAAGCCGAGCTATTTTATTTACAGTAGGAACATCTACAATTGTGTCTTTGTTAGGCATGTTCAACCCTATATTAAATTGATAAATTTTATTTTATATGAAAGTCTGTTAGCATCAATTATGCCTATCTTCAAGCCTGATGAATTTTTGTTAAATATTTTGCCTAAAAAAAGACTATTAGGAATTGATCATGGTACTAAAACACTAGGAATTGCAATAAGTAACTCCGATATGACAGTTGCTTCACCAATAAAAACTATAAAAAGAGACAAACTCAAATCCGATTTAAGTAAATTGATTTCAATTTTTGATGAGTACGATATTACAGGATTAGTAGTGGGCTGGCCACTTAATATGGATGGTAGTGTAGGTCCAAGATGCGACTCAGTAAGAGATTTTACAAATAGTGTTTTAAAAAAGAGAGATCTTCCAGTTTTGTTACAAGACGAAAGAATGTCCACAATGGCTATTGAAAAGCCAATGATTACAGCAGATATGACAAGAAAACAAAGAAGTTTAAGAACTGATAAACTGGCAGCTTGTTGGATTTTGCAAACTGCACTAGACGTATTAAAAAAAAAGATGTAGTAAGATATTTTTAATGAATAAACAATTTAAAAATAATTCTGAATTTAATAAATCTTCCCCTGTAAAATTATCATCTCATCACCTTTTAGCAATAGAAGGAATGCAAAAAACTGAAATTCAGAAACTACTTGATAGAGCTGACTATTTTGCAAATTTAGATAAACATGCCGACACTAAATATCTGTCTGGATATGTGGTACTAAATGTCTTTTTTGAAAATTCAACTCGTACTAGGGTTTCATTTGAACTTGCAGCTAGAAGACTTGGAGCAGAAGTAATTAATATTTCTTTAATTAACTCATCTATAAAGAAAGGGGAAAGCTTATTAGATACCGCTAGTACCTTAAACGCAATGAAACCAGATTTATTAATAGTAAGACATCCCCATAGTGGCGCACCACTCCTATTCGCAGAATATTTAAGCTGTAGTATTATTAATGCTGGTGATGGAAGACACGAGCACCCTACCCAAGCTTTGTTAGATGCTCTAACAATTAAAAGAAGAATTGGATACCTAGAAGGTTTAAAGATTAGCATATGTGGGGATATTGCTAACAGTAGAGTAGCGAGATCAAATATACATTTGTTAACAACTATGGGTGCTGAAGTTAGATGCGTTGCTCCATCAACATTAATGCCTTCGAGCTTAGAAAAATTAGGTGTAAAATGCTTTAATGATATGAAAGAAGGAATTAAAGATGCTGATGTAGTAATGTTATTACGTCTTCAAATTGAAAGAATGTCAGGCACGGAAAATCCTTCTGAAAGAGAATATTTTAATTTTTTTGGCCTTGATGAAACAAAACTTTCAATGGCCAACTCAAATGCAGTAATCATGCATCCTGGACCAATGAATAGAGGTGTAGAAATAGCATCTGCCCTAGCAGATGATACAAATAGGAGTTTAATAAAAACTCAAGTTGAAATGGGTGTTGCTGTAAGGATGTCTATAATTGAGGCACTTAATCATTCTAAAAATAAAACCTAAAGAATTATATGACACATTCAATTTTTAAATCTATCAAACTTATAAATCCTGCTACAAATTTTAATCAAAAAGTAAATGTAGTAATTCAAAATGAAACTATTATTAGTATATCAAAAGATTTAAATTTAGAAAAATTTAATAAAGATAATCAAACTATAATTTATGACTGTGAGGGTCTTACAATGTCGCCTGGTATATTTGATATGCGGGTAAATATTGGAAAGACTGAGAATCTAAAATTCACTCAAATTACTGCCGCCGAAAGTGGAATTACGTCTATGGCAATTCTACCTAATCAAACTCCAAAGTTAAACAATCCATCTATAATTGATCATATTAAAAGACAATCAGAAGATATAAATCTTCCAAAAGTAATGGTCTATGGAGCCGCAACAAAAGATCTAAACGGTTTAGAAATGAGTGAAATTGGGCTGATGTCAGAAATGGGGGCAATAGGTTTCACTAATGGAAATAAGAGTATTAAAAATAGTCTAGTTATGAGACGATTAATGAGTTATGCAGCAATGATAAATAAACCTATAATACAACATGCAGAAGATGAAGATTTGTCAGGTTTGAATCAAGCATCAACAACCTCTATAAGAGGTGAAATGAACGAAGGAGAAACATCTACTCGTCTAGGATTAATAGGCATTCCAGCTTGTGCTGAAGTAATTATGATTGAAAGAGATATCAGATTAGCTAAGTTGACTGGGGCGCATTATCACGTAGCACATGTGTCTACAAGAGATGCGGTAAACGTAATTAGGGAAGCTAAAAAATCAGGCTTAAATATTACATGTGATACGGCTCCACCTTATTTTTCATTAAACGAAAGCAAATTATTAACTTATAATACAGCATTCAAATTATCCCCTCCACTTAGAAGCGAAGATGATAGACTAGCAATTATTGAAGGAATTCAAGATGGAACAATTGATGTTATTGCATCAGATCATAGAGCCAGATCGAAGGATACAAAAGCTCAACCTTTTTCTGCCGCTTCGGTTGGAGCGTCTGGAATTGAAACTTTGTTTTTAATTACCTTAAATTTAGTACATAAAAAAATCATTGATATTAACAAAGCAATCTCTTTTTTAACTATAAACCCAGCAAAAATTCTTGGAATTGATTGCCCAAGCTTAGAGGAAGAAAAAGTAGCTGACTTTATAGTTTTTGATGAAAATGAGCCTCATACAATTAAACAAAAAAATTTAAAAACTAGTCCAACTCCGTTTGATGGGAAAAAAATTCATGGTAAAATTTTAGCAACTTACATAAATGGTCAAGTTGCCTTCATGAATCAGATTTTCAAAAATAAAATAATAAAATGACTTATGATTTAAATTATTTGGTTTTAGGCTCAATCTTTCTTTTTGGATATTTTTTAGGATCAATCCCTTTTGGATTAATACTGACAAAAATATCTGGATTAGGAGATATTAGAAAAATTGGTAGTGGAAATATTGGTGCCACAAATGTTTTACGAACTGGAAATAAAAAAATAGCCCTTTTCACTCTCCTTCTTGACGGTGGCAAAGGTGCAGTAGCAATTTATCTAATTACTATTATTTTAACTAAAGTTTTCGATAATAATTTTGATATGGTTGGATTTTATCAATGCACAGTTGCAATATCAGCTGTTGTAGGTCACTGTTTTCCTATTTGGCTGAGGTTTAAAGGTGGCAAGGGAGTTGCAACTGGGTTTGGTGTTATTTTATCACTTAATATAAATATCGGTATAGTTGCACTAATAATATGGGTACTTATTACAAAAGTATTTAAAATAAGCTCAATGTCTGCCCTAATTGCATATTTTCTAATACCTATTCTCATGTTTTTTTATGAAACTGAATACATATATTTTTTAAGTTCCTTCATAATTTCATTAATATGTTTTATTCAGCACAGAGAAAATATAAAACGCTTAATCAATAGAACCGAACCAAAAATATAAAAACATTATTATTGTTATTTCATTAAAGTAATGTTATCTGCACTAAAATAATACTTTTTAAAATTTAATTAATTAGTCCAGGATTAAAAATAAATGAAATTAGTAATAGTTGAATCTCCAGCAAAAGCTCAAACTATTAATAAATACCTAGGTGATGACTTTAAAGTTATTGCTTCAGTTGGGCATATAAGAAACCTTGTCAAAAAACAAGGTTCTGTTAAACCAGAAGATGATTTCAAAATGATATGGGAAACAGACAAAAATAAAGACAAAGTGCTTAAGGAAATTATTCAAGAAACAAAAAATTCTGAAACAATTATATTAGCAACAGATCCTGATAGAGAAGGTGAGGCTATCAGCTGGCATTTAAAAGAATTTTTAGAAGAAAAACATATTCTTAAGAAAAAGAATGTTCAAAGAGTATCTTTCAATGAAATCACAAAACCTGCTGTACTCAAGGCTATGGAAGAACCTAGATTAATAAATAATGAGTTAGTTGATGCTTATAAAGCAAGAACAGCTTTAGATTATTTGGTTGGATTTGAAATTTCTCCGATTTTGTGGAAAAAATTATCTAATAAAATTAGATCTGCTGGTAGAGTGCAATCAGTAGCTTTAAGATTAATATGTGAAAGAGAAATTGAAATAGAAAAATTCAACATTGAAGAATATTGGTCTATTTCTTCTAATTTTTTAAAAAATAATAACACTAAATTTTCAGCTAAACTCATTGTTTTAGATAGTAATAAGCTAAAAAAATTGGATATAAAGAATGAAACTGAAGTAAATATAGCCTTACAAAAAATTAAAGATTCAAATTTTAAGATTAAAAACATTCAGACAAAACGTGTTAAAAGAAATCCTTTACCGCCTTATACAACATCTACTCTACAACAAGACGCATCAAATAAATTAAATTTTGGGGCATCTCGGACTATGAGTATAGCTCAAAAACTTTATGAGGGTATAAACATTGGCACAGAAACAACAGGACTGATCACCTACATGAGAACTGACGGTGTTCAATTAAGCAAGGAGTCAATTGATGAAATAAGAAATGAAATTTCGAACAGGCATGGGGAAAATTTTGTTCCTCAAATACCAAGAATTTATAAATCAAAGGCTGCTAACGCGCAAGAGGCGCATGAAGCAATAAGACCAACATCTATTAATCGTGATCCCGAAAGTATTTCTAAATATTTAGATGAAGAACAAAAAAAACTTTATGAATTAATATGGAAAAGAACAATTTCCAGCCAAATGGAATCAGCTCAGTTAGACGAGACATCCGCTGACATTTCAAATGAGGATGGAAGTATAATTTTTAGAGCAAATGGTTCTCAAGTCCATTTCCAAGGTTTTTTTATTTATAGAGATAGAGAAGAAGATAAAATATTACCAAATCTTATAGAAAATGAGGATGTTATTTCAGATAATCCTAGTGGGGAGCAACATTTTACACAACCGCCAGCAAGATATAATGATGCGAGTTTAGTAAAAAAAATGGAAGAGTTAGGTATTGGAAGACCATCTACATATGCATCTACAGTGAGAACTCTTATTGATAGAGAGTATATTATAAAAGAAAGAGGAAGACATGTTCCTCAAGAAAAAGGTAGAATAGTTACAGCATTTTTGAATAATTTTTTTGGTAAATATATTGAATACGATTTCACTGCAGACTTAGAAAAAAAACTTGATATAGTTTCTGATGGAAAATTAAATTATAAAAAATTTTTAGAGGAATTTTGGTTGGGATTTAAAGTTCATTTAGACAAGATGCATGAATTAGAGAGAAAAAATATTACTAAAGCAATTGAAAATGAATTAAGTGACCTTTTCTTTCCTCAGTCAGAATCAGATGAAAATAAAGATATAAGATCTTGTCCAAAATGTAAAAATGGTAATCTAGGCTTAAATATTGGTAGGTATGGTGCATACATTTCATGCTCAAATTACCCGGATTGTAAATTTAATAGACAGACAGCAAATAATGAGAGTGGTGATTCAGAACATTTAAATGATAATTTTGTTCCAGATAATGACGGAGTTTTAGGTATTGATCCTGAAACAGGTCTTAATGTTATAATTAAAAGAGGTCCATATGGTATATATCTTCAATTAGGTGAAGAGAAAAAACCAAAACGAACGAGCATACCAAGGCTAGTAGAAGCTTCTGCCATCGACCTACATAAAGCACTTTCATTTTTATCATTACCTAGATTAATAGGCAAACACCCAGAAACAGGGCAGGATATTTCAGCAGGTATAGGAAGATATGGTCCGTATTTAAAATATGATATAAATTTTATAAGCATACCAGCTGATGAAACAGTAATTAACATTGGCCTTAATCATGCTGTGGTTTTAATAGGTGAAAACAGTCAAAAACTTGGGAAAGTACTAGGAGATCATCCAGATGGAAATGGAAAGGTCTTAGCTAAATCTGGGAGATTTGGTCCATATGTTGAATATAATAAAATAAGGGCAACATTGCCCAAATCTATATCGTTAGAAGAGATCGACTTAGATAAAGCTGTTGAATTAATTGTTGCCAAGGCTACAAAACCTCAAAGACCAAAAAAGAAACAAACCAAAAAAGAATAAGTTTAATTTCAATAATATTTGAATCATAAAAATAAGTGCAATCTAAAAATAAAATACAAATTTCAAACTTAGAAATAATTTTTATTGATGATGATGGTTTTGCTAGAGGTAATATTTTAAATAAAAATAGATTAGATCAAGAAATTTCAATTCCATTTGATAAAACAAATATAGATTTCAATATTGGTGATCATCTATTAGTTGAACTAGAATTTGTTGGGAAAAAACAATACAAATTTAAAAAAATTATTAAAAAAATTGAATTTGAAAAAAATTATTTCTTTGCAGAAGTGAAATTAACATCAAAAGGTAAATTCTACCTTAACGAATTAGAAAGAGGTTCTAAAAAAAGGGCAAAAATTCAGCCAATTCTAATTGATGATATAAAAATTAATAAAGGTGATGTAGTAAAGGCTCAGAAAGCCTCTCGTGAAGTTTTAAAAAAAATTAAAATCAAAATATTAAAAATTAATAAGAACAAAAAATCTAGAAAAATTGATTATCAAGATTATGCAGAAATATTAGAAGTTATAGGTAATGTTCTCGATCCTAATGTATATTCTTTCCTAGCAATAAGTGAATACGGTATAAAAAACAACTTCAATCAAGAAATCAAAAATGAAATTAGCAATCTAAATGCTTTTGACAAGAATGGGCGTGTTGACTTAAGAGACTTATCGCTAGTTACAATTGATGGAGACGACGCCAAGGATTTTGACGATGCTGTTTATGCAGAATATGTTAATAAAAAAAAAGAATGGCGTATTTTAGTTGCCATAGCTGATGTTTCATATTATGTGACACCAAATTCAGCTTTAGACAAAGAAGCTAAAATTAGAGGAAATTCAGTATATCTTCCAAATTTTGTTATTCCAATGCTTCCTGAAGAATTGTCTAATGATAGATGTTCTCTTAGACCTAATGAAGACAGATTATGCCTTACAGTAGAAATTATATTGGATGAAAAGGGGAAAAAGAAGTCACATTCTTTTTTTAGATCTGTGATTAATTCAAAAAAACGTTTAACTTATCAGCAGGTTGAAAATGTTATTGATAAAAAAAATACAGATGAGATTTTTAATAATGAAATTATAAAAGTTATAAAATCGTTACATGATGTATATTTAATCCTAGAAATTTTGAGGGAAAAAAGAGGTGCTTTAAATCTTGAATTGCCCGAAAGGAAAATTTTATTCAATGATTCAGGTTGGCCAATTCAAATCAAAAAAATTTACGGACTAACAAGCAATAAAATTATTGAAGAACTAATGATACTTGCAAATGTATCAGCTGCAGAAGAAATAATTAGATATAATTACCCTGCAATATATCGTGTACATGAGCCACCCTCTCCAGAAAAATACAAGAATTTGATTGATATAATTGGAATCCCTCTAGCTAATATACTTATAGGGAAAGTACCACATCCAATATTAATGAATAAAATTTTAGAGAACACAAAACAGACAGCTGATTATGATATGATAAATCACTCTATTTTAAGAAGTCAGTCTCAAGCTAAATATCATAACGAAAATAAATCTCACTTTGGTTTGGCATTAAAAAACTATGTTCATTTTACTTCTCCTATAAGAAGATATTCAGATTTGATAATCCATAGACAAATTATTGAAATAATAAAAAACAAAAATAAAAGAAAAAGTAATTTAACAACTTCAAAAATTAATAATGAAAAATTCAAAATAATTAGTGAACATATATCAAATACCGAAAGGCAATCAGTAGCCGCTGAAAGAAAAACTATAGATAGACTAATATCACTTTTGTTTAAAGAAAAGATTAATGAGTTAGTTGATTGTACTATTATTTCAATTCATAGATTTGGAATTTTTGTATCTATTGAAGATGGAATAGCTGACTCTTTACTACCTTTAAGAAATTTACCTTATGATTGGTATGACTATGATCCAACAAAACAAATACTTAACGGAGTAGATAGTGGTTACAAATTTATAATTGGGATGAAATTTAAAGCTAAAATTATAGAAGTTGAACCTTTAACAGGAAGCATAATAGTAAAATTTCATGACGATATAACAATGGACTCAATAAATAGAAAAAGAAAAAATAAATATAAAAGAAAAAATAAATTTTCATAAACTTGACTTTACAGAAAAAAAGAATAATTTATGTCAAAAATTATTGGAGTAGATAATGGCAAAACCAGCTACATTACAGATTAAATTATTAAGTACTGCTGACACAGGTTTCTTTTATGTTACAAAAAAAAATCCTAGGACCAAGCCAGAAAAATTAGAACTAAAAAAATATGATCCTAAAGTTCGAAAGCATGTATTGTTTAAAGAAGCTAAAATTAAGTAATTTTACATTTTACAAGTTGTTTTTGGTAATAATTCAAATTTTTTTAACAAAGCGTTTATCTCAAAGCTTCCGTAGTCAACTTTATACGAGTGCACCACACCTAAATCGTCAATCTCTAAATAA
>CACHVW010000015.1 GCA_902583415.1 uncultured SAR116 cluster alpha proteobacterium
CTTGGTATATACTAAAAACAGGTTATAGGCTTAGGTCTTAGTTAAAATAATTTTGGAAATCTAGAATGAATAAAATTCAAAAAATCGCGGGTGTTTTATCAAGTCAAGAAATTTTAGAATTGATTCATAAAAACGTAATTACTAGTGAAAATGGAATTGAAAAAGATCTAATCCAACCAGCCTCTATAGATTTAAGATTAGGTATAAAAGCATGGAGAGTGCCCGCCTCTTTTCTTCCAGGTAAGGGAAATAAAGTATTTAGTAGATTAAAAGACCTTGCAATGCACGAATTTAGTCTAATAGATGGTGCTGTTTTAGAATGTGGATGTGTTTATATCGTCAAGTTGTTAGAAAATGTAAGTTTGACTGATAATTTAACAGGGATTGCAAATCCAAAAAGTTCTACTGGAAGACTGGACGTTTTCACTAGGTTAATTGTTGATGGTGCAATGGAATTTGAAGAAGTTCCAGCTGGATATCAGGGACCCTTATATGCAGAAATATCTCCTAGGACATTTTCTGTTTTAGTAAGAACTGGTTCGCGACTAAATCAATTAAGATTAAAAAGAGGACAGTCATTTACTTCAGATAAAGAAATGGAAATATTGCAAGAACATGTTGGATTGGTTAGATATCAAGATAATATCAACCTCCTTGATAATATAAAAAATGGTGTTCCATTATCTGTAGATTTAATTGGTGAAAATGGTTTGATTGGCTACAAAGCGAGAAAACATTCTATGCTTATAGACATCGATAAACCAAATCATTATAAGCGTGAATTGTTTTGGGAAAAAATAACTGTAGAAGATCTTTTATACCAAGGTGGTGATTATAAGAATAAAAATAATCAAGGAAGTTTAATACTCAGCCCTGATGCATTTTACATATTAGCTAGTAAAGAATACGTTTCTGTTCCGTCAAAGTATGCTGCAGAGATGAGAGCGTATGATACTAAGGTTGGTGAATTTAGAGCTCATTATGCTGGTTTTTTTGACCCTGGATTTGGTTTGACAGAACTTGGTGCTTCTAAAACCAAAGCAGTATTGGAGGTAAGATCTCATGATGTACCTTTTTTAATAGAAAAAGACCAGACAGTCTGTAGACTTGTTTATGAACCAATGGCAAATGTACCAAGTATTTTGTATGGTGAGGCTGGAAGCTCAAATAATTATCAAGCTCAAGGACTAAAATTAGCTAAGCATTTTATTTAAAATTTCTTATTTATTTCTTTTTAATTATTATTGTATATTCTTATAAATTTATGAAAGTTTTAGTATGACAATAAGCCCATCTATAATGACAACATATGGAAGAATTGATTTAGCTTTTACGCATGGTGAAGGTAGTTATTTATTCTCAGAAGATGGAAAAAAATATTTAGATTATGCAAGTGGTATTGCTGTTAATGCATTTGGACATTGTCATCCAAAGTTGGTAGAGGCTTTAAAAGATCAGGCTTCGAAATTATGGCATACATCTAATCTTTACAGGATCCCAGAACAAGAAACAGTTGCAGAAAAACTTGCAGAAAATTCATGTGCAGAAAGAGTCTTCTTCTGTAATTCTGGTGCTGAAGCGACCGAAGGGGCTGTTAAAGTTGCTAGAAGGTTTGCATGGGCAAACGGTGAAAAAGATAGGACAGAAATTATTTGTGCTACTGGAGCTTTTCATGGCCGTACTTTAGCAATGTTGGCAGCAAATGATAGACCATTATTTAGAGAAGGATTCGGACCATCAGCCCAAGGCTTTACACATGTTGAATGGGGAGATATTGAAAGTTTAAAGAATAAAATAGGTAAACATGTTGCGGCTATTTTAGTAGAACCAGTTCAAGGAGAAGGTGGTGCCAGAAAAGCTCCTAAAGGCTACCTTAAATTACTGCAAGATATTGCCAATGAAAATGGATCTTTGTTGATTTCAGATGAAGTGCAAATTGGAATGGGTAGGTCAGGAACCCTTTTTGCTTATCAACAAGAAAATATTGAACCAGACATAATTGCGTTAGCAAAGGGTCTTGGTGGAGGGTTTCCAGTAGGTGCTGTAATGGCAAAAGCTAAAGTAGGTGACGCGATGATACCTGGTACTCATGGTAGTACATTCGGAGGCAATCCTTTAGCTATGAGATCTGCTAATGCTGTTTTGGATCTTCTATTAGAGGATGAATTTCTCAAAACCTTAAGAGAAAATATTACTTACTTTGATAATAAAATGGATGCCTTAATAAATGATGACGATAAGGTATCGCCAGTAATATTATGTAAAAAAGGCTCAGGAATGTTAAGAGGCTTTCATTTAACAGAAAATTTTGCCGCAGGTGATTTTGGGAGTATTTCAAGAGAAAAAGGTTTGTTGTTAGTAGGCGCTGCAGAAAATACTATTAGATTACTTCCACCACTTAATACTTCTAAAGAAGAAATAGACCAAGCTTTTGAAATTTTGAGTGAAGTTGTTAAAGAAATTAAAAAAAACTAAAATACTATGCCTAATTTTATTGATTTAAAGGATCTAAAAAAAGATCAACTTATTGATTTAATTTCATTGTCTTTAAAATGGAAAAATAATAATTGTGCTAAATTTATGAAAGATAAAAATGTTGTTCTTATCTTTGAAAAACCTTCTTTAAGAACTCGAATATCTTTTGAAGTAGGAATAAATCAATTAGGTGGAAACAGTTATCTTTTAAATGAAAAAGAAATGCAGTTAGGTGAAAGAGAGACTGTTGAGGATACTGCTAGAGTGCTAGAACGATATGCTGATATGGTAATTATAAGATGCTTTGGACATGATCAGTTAATAAAGTATGCAAATATATCTGAGGTTCCTGTAATCAATGCTCTTACAGATTTTAGTCATCCTTGCCAAGTTGTAGCAGATTTAATTACTATAAAAGAACATTTAAAAGATTTTGAAAATAAAAAAATCACCTGGTTTGGTGATTGTAATAACGTTTTACAAAGCTGGATAGAGGCTTCTGGTTTACTAAATTTTGAATTAAACATAGCTTGTCCTAAGGGTGTAAAACCAGATGCTAAAACAATATCATGGGCTCTTGAAAGAAATAATAATATTTCTATTACGCATAATCCTCAAGAAGCTGCAGAAGGTGCTAGCTGTATTATTACTGATACATGGAGATCAATGGGTGACAAAAGCCCATTTCTTGAAGATCAATTCATACCATTTCAAGTAAATAAAAAAATAATGGAATTAGCAGATAAGAATGCGATCTTTATGCATTGTTTACCTGCTTACCGAAATAAAGAGGTAAGTTCTGAGGTGCTAGAAGGAAGTCAATCTGTTGTATTTGATGAAGCTGAGAATAGATTACATGCACAAAAAGCAATCATGCAATTTTGTCTTAAATAAAAAAAATTGAGTAACTTATATTTATAAAATGACTTTGAATAATAACGTAATTCCATTCCAATTAGGTAACAATTCTGTTAGAGGCAATATAGTAAGACTTCAAACTATTGTTTCTGAAATAATAAAGCGCCATGAATATCCAACAAATGTGGAAAGTTTATTTGCTGATACACTTACTATTACCGCATGTTTAGGGTCTAGAATGAAGCATGATGGTGTTTTTACTATTCAAGCTAAAGGTACAGGAGACGTTCACACTTTATTTTCTGATATAACAAGTGATGGATTTCTTAGAGGTTACGTTGGTCTAAATGCAGGTTTTACAAATATAGAGAGTAACTTAAATTCTTTAATGGGTTCAGGACATATTTCATTCACTTTAGATCAGGGAAAACATACTAAAAGATACCAAGGTATTGTTTCTCTTGAGGAATCAAGCATGTCCAAAACAACAGAACTTTACTTTAATAATTCTGAACAGTTAGAAACAAAATTTCTGACTTTTAATTATTTTGATATTGAAAAAAATGATAGAAAAAACTTATTTTCTGCAGGACTTATAATGCTACAAAAAATGCCTTTTAAAAATAGCTTTGATGAGGAAAGCAATGAAGAGATTTGGCAAAATTCATTGAATTATTTGTCAACATTAGGAAAAGAAGAGTTTTTATCAACTAATCTTACCTCAGAAGAAATACTTTATAGATTATTCAATGAGCTAAAAATCACAGTATATGATGAAATTATTATCCAAGACCAATGTAGGTGTTCAAAAGAAAAGATAAAATTTGCTATTAAAAATTTAAGCAAAAAAGAATTGAGAGATATTGCAGATGAAAATGGAAATTTGAAAGTTGTCTGCGAGTTTTGTAAAACAGAAAGAATATTTCCTAGTTAAATTTGTAATCAATTCTTCCAAAATAATGGTGAGAACATAACTAATATCGCAAAAATTTCTAGGCGACCTAATATCATTCCTGCACATAAAATTAATTTTCCTATGTCTGGGATCGATTGATAAGATCCAGATGGACCAATTATATCACCTAATCCAGGACCAACGTTACCAATAGCTGAGGCTGCACCTGAAATTGCTGTAATTAAATCAAGCCCTAATCCTCCCAACAAGCAAGCAATTACTGCAAAAGATATGATATATAAAAAGAAAAATCCCATGACAGATTCAGCTACATTTTCTGGAATTGGTTTTTGGTTGTAATAAGAAACTACTACTGCATGTGGTCTTATAAGCTTTGAGACTTGTGCTTTTGCATTCGCTATTAAAACTTGTATTCTAGCCATTCTTAAACCACAAGTTGTTGAACCTGCGCAACCTCCTACAAACATAAGAATGAGTAAAATAGTTGTAGGAAAACCGCCCCAATTACTAAAATCAGATGTCCCAAAACCAGTTCCAGTTATTATTGAAATCACGTTAAAAGAAGCCAATCTTAAAGCTTCAAGATATGGTATATTATTTGAACTTAAATATAATGACATGATCAGAACTACAAAAAAAACCAAAGTCAAAAATAGTTTAACTTGATCATCTTTAATTAGATTTTTAAGACCATTTTTGGATAAAGTTAAATAATGAACAAATGGAAGTGATCCAACTAACATCCCAAAAATAATAATTATTTCTATGTTCGAAGAATTAAACGCCGCTAAAGATTCAGACTTTGTTGAGTATCCCCCAGTTGCAAGAGTTGTCATTGCATGTGCAATTGAATCAAACATTGGCATTCCAGCTCCCCATAGCATTAATGCCCATATAACAGTTAGAGTTATATAAACAATACTAATACCTGCAGCAAAACTTGCTGCTTTTGGAACTACTTTATCAGGAGTTTCATATGATTCAGTTTTAAAGAGTTGCATACCACCAATTGATAACATTGGTAAAACTGCTAAGGCCATAACAATTATGCCTACACCACCAAGCCACTGAAGAAGGGCTCGCCAAATTAAAATTCCATGAGACTTTGCTTCTAAATTTTCAATTACAGTTGCGCCTGTAGTTGTTATACCAGATGTTGATTCAAAAAAAGCGTCAATAAAGCTCATTTCGATATCTGATAGTAAAAATGGCAATGATCCAAATAAAGCAATTGAGATCCATGCACTATTGGTTAATAAGAATGCTTGCCTTAATTCTAAATGTTCAGTTGCACTTCCTTTGTTTGTAAAGAAAAGTATTAATCCCACAAATAATGTAGATATTGAAGATCCTACAAATGCAGGCCAGTTTTCACCACCATAGAACCAGTCCACAAATGCAGGTACTAACATAAATAAAGAAAGAATGCATAACAACATTCCTATGAGATAGATTATGGGTGCAAATTTCATGATTTATTCTGTAAGCTTTTTTAAAGATTATTTTATAAAATTTCCTTAAGTTGCCATTTTCAAAAATCTATCTTGTAAATTTGAATCTTCTAAAAAACAACCACTAAATAGATTAGTTGTCATTGTAACATCATTTTTCAAAACACCTCTGGTGCTCATACAGTGATGTTCTGCATCAATAAATACTGCAGTTCCTTTAGGCAGTAGAGTCTTATCGATACAATTTAATATTTGTGCGGTCATAGTCTCTTGAGTTTGAAGTCTTTTAGCATAAAGATCTAAAACTCTTGCTAGTTTTGATATACCAACAACTCTTTTGTCTGGATAATAACCTATAGAAGCTCTACCAATTATCGGGACCATATGGTGTTCACAATGACTTTCAAAATTTATATTTTTTAACAAAACAATATCGTTATATCCCTCTATATCTTCAAAAGTTTTAGATAAAAATATTTCAGGATCTTGACTATAACCTGCATAAAATTCATTAAATGATTTTATTACTCTTTTAGGCGTTTCTAATAGGCCTTCTCTTTCAGGATCCTCACCAATATAGCGTATTAGTGTTTTAACAGCCTCTTCGGCCTCTTCTTTTGAAATAATTTTATTATTTTGATTATCAATGACAATATTTGAAGCATTCATAGACGAATTCATAGTGCACCCTTTATTATTCTAATTTATTCTTAACGAATAATAATATTTAAGCAATGTATTATTAGTAATTATTAAAAGGTTTAGATTATAATTATATCATGAATGTATCTAGATCTATAGGTTTTTCATTACTTATCATTTTATCAGTTTCATCGTGAGTAACTATCAAACAAGGTATTTTACTTTCCTTTACTTTATCAATAACAAAGTTTCTGAAAGTATTTCTGTGCTCAGGGTCTAAAGACGAAAAGGGTTCATCAAGTAATAACACCTCTGGTTCTGATAATACTGCTCTGAGACAAGCTATTCTAGCTTTTTGACCTCCTGAAAGAGTATGAGGGTATCTTTTTTGAAAGCCCTCCATATTAGCTTTTTTTAAATTTTCATCTATTAAAAATAATTTTTCTTTTGATTTTAGCTTTCTATTCATTCCAAAATATATATTTTGTTCGACAGTCAAATGAGGAAATAAAGTACCCTCTTGCAGTAAAAGTCCGATTTTTCTTTTTTCGATTGGAATATTATTTAAAATTTTCCCATTTAAAATTATTTCACCTTCAAATGATAAGTTATCTTCAGTGGTGCCAGCTATAACGTTAATTAAAGAAGATTTTCCAACTCCACTTTTCCCAAACACGCATAAAATATTACCATTATATATCTTTAGATTAAGATTTTTGATAAATGGTTTTTCTTTTGGAGAATTCCATTTCAATGATATGTTAATTAATTCAAGCAAAATCAGATAACCTTAAGTTAAAACCTTAAAATAAATAAATGATAAAAGAAATTTTAAAAATAAAAAATGTGTTTAATCTCAGTAGAAGTAATAGTTCTATTAAGAATAAAAAGCCTAAAGATTTCGAGTCTTTTAAAAAATTTTTAGATCTAGCTAGGTCTGAAATGGACAAAAATGGACTATTTGATTGGGAATTAGATCTAGATCATGCAAAAGTAAGGGCAGGGGCATGTTTTTTTAGAGAGAAAAAAATCTCGTTTTCAAGGAATTTCGTTAAAAATTCAAATGAGTCAGAAATTTATGATACAATTCTTCATGAAATAGCTCATGCCCTTGTCGGTCCTAAGCATGGTCATGACATCGTATGGAAAAAAATGGCTAAAAAGCTTGGGTGCTCAGCAAACAGGTGTCATACTTTAGAATTTTCAGATTATAAGTGGATAAAGTATTGCAAAAATTTTTGTTGGGAACAAAAAACACATAGGCGAAAATTAAATTTAATTTGTAGAAAATGTGGAGCCTCTGTTTGTTATAAGAAAAATATATAGAAATTATTTAATTTCTTCTAATTCAATGAGAGTTCCTGAAAAATCTGATGGTTGCAAAAATATTACAGGGTTTCCATGAGCTCCTATCTTCGGGTTGCCATCACCTAAAATTGTTGCTCCTACTTTTTTAAGTTTTTTTGAGGCAGATTTTAAATCACTAACCTCATAACAAATATGATGCATACCACCATTGGGATTTTTTGTAAGGAACTTACTAATTGGACTATTCTCATTTAAAGGTTCAAGAAGTTCAACTTTTGTGTTTGGTGATTCTATAAATACTACTTTAACTCCATGTTCAGTTAAAGTTTGAGGTTTGCTAACATTAGCACCTAGGGCCTTTTGCCACATATCAGAGGCTTTTGTTATATTAGGAACAGCAATAGCAATATGATTAAGTCTTCCGATATTTGAATAAAATTCTTCCATAGAATACTCCAAAACAAACTAAATTTTCTTAAACAAGTTATATTTAATTTTAATAATTTTCAATTATCATAGATTGATTATTACTAGTTAATTTTATCAAATTTTGCTAAATATTATTTTTTAGTATCTTCTGAAGGAGAAATGTTATTAAGAAATCAAGTAGAGAAATAATTTCTGAATTACAATCAAGAAGAGAAAAAGCGCGGCTTGGTGGTGGAATAAAAAGGATAGAAAAACAACATTCACTTGGGAAACTTACTGCAAGAGAAAGAATAAATACTCTTTTAGATGATGGTTCATTTGAAGAAACTGATATGTTTGTTATCCATCGAATAAGAGATTTTGGAATGGATGGGAATACTATTCCAGGTGATGGTGTTATCACAGGATCTGGAAAAGTTAATGGCAAATTAGTCTATATTTATGCTCAGGATTTTACTGTTTTCGGTGGTTCGTTATCATCAGATCACGCAAAAAAAATTGTAAAAATAATGGAACTAGCAATACAAAACAAAGCACCTATCATTGGCTTGAATGATAGTGGAGGAGCAAGGATCCAAGAAGGTGTTGAATCTTTGGGTGGTTACGCGGATGTTTTTTTGCAGAATGCTCTAGCTTCTGGTGTAGTTCCACAAATTTCTTTGATTATGGGACCGTGTGCTGGAGGAGCTGTTTACTCTCCAGCTATGACAGATTTCACATTCATGGTCAAAGAAACAAGTTATATGTTTGTTACAGGTCCTGATGTAGTTAAAACTGTCACCTCCGAAGAAGTTACCGCAGAAGAACTGGGTGGAGCTGAAACTCATACAACAATTTCTTCAGTAGCAGACGGATCATTTAATAATGATATTGAAGCTTTAAATGTATTAAGAAAATTTCTCAGTTTTTTGCCATCTAGTAATGATTACAAATATATAAAAAGAAAAACTGATGATCCAAAAAAAAGAATTTCTTTAGCATTAGATACTATGATACCTGAAAATCCAAACTTACCGTATGATATGAAAGAACTTATTGTATCAATAGCTGATGAATATGATTTCTTTGAGTTGCAAGAAAATTTTGCAAAAAACATTCTTATTGGTTTTATAAGGTTAGATGGCCAAACTATTGGGGTTGTAGCAAATCAACCTATGATTTTAGCAGGTTGTTTGGACAATGATTCTAGTAGAAAAGCAGCAAGATTTGTAAGATTTTGTGACGCTTTCAATATTCCCATACTTACATTAGTAGATGTACCAGGTTTTATGCCAGGAACTGCTCAAGAGTATGGTGGTATAATTAAGCATGGAGCAAAACTTTTATTTGCATATGCAGAAGCTACAACACCAAAGGTTACTTTAATTACTAGAAAAGCATATGGTGGAGCATATGATGTCATGAGCTCAAAACATTTAAGAGGGGATGCTAACTATGCCTGGCCTACCGCTGAAATTGCAGTAATGGGAGCAAAAGGAGCAGTAGAAATTCTTTTCCGAAATGAACTAAATGACACAAAAAAAATAGAAGCTAGAACATTAGAGTATGAGGAAAGATTCGCAAATCCATTTATAGCTGCAGAAAGGGGTTTCTTAGATGATGTTATTATACCTAGTAATTCCAGATTTAGGTTGATTCAAGCATTTTCAAAATTAAAAAATAAGACACAAAAGAATCCAGACAAAAAATTTGGAAATATTCCACTTTAATAATAATAGAAGTAAATAATGTTTAAAAAAATCTTAATTGCAAATCGTGGAGAAATAGCTTGTAGAATAATTAAAACTGCAAAAAAAATGAAGATTAAAACT
Organism: uncultured SAR116 cluster alpha proteobacterium; assembly: GCA_902583415.1. Classification (GTDB taxonomy): domain Bacteria; phylum Pseudomonadota; class Alphaproteobacteria; order Puniceispirillales; family Marisalimonadaceae; genus Marisalimonas. The sequence continues at coordinate 9,891 of CACHVW010000015.1, forward strand.
GTTGCAGTTTTTTCAGATTCTGATAGGTATGCAGAACATGTTCGTTTAGCAGATGAAGCAGTTTACTTAGGAGAATCTCAAGCTTCAGAGAGTTATCTTAGAGCCGATTTGATAATAAAAGCATGTAAAGAAAAAAAATGTGATGCCTTACATCCAGGGTATGGATTTTTATCTGAAAACTCTAGTTTTCCAGAATCTTTAAGTAAAGCTGGAATTACTTTTATTGGCCCTTCAAAATCAGCAATAGCATCAATGGGTGATAAGATTGAATCTAAAAAAATTGCTAAGTCAGCAAATGTTAATACTGTTCCCGGTCATATTGGAATAATAAAAAATAAAAATGAAGCAACAAAGATTGCAGATGAAATAGGCTATCCGGTAATGATAAAGGCTAGTGCTGGTGGCGGCGGCAAAGGGATGCGAATTGCATTTTCAAGTGATCAGGTAGAAGATAATTTTGAAAGAGCTTCAAGTGAAGCTCTTAAGAGTTTTGGCGACAAACGTATTTTTATAGAAAAATTTATTACCGAACCAAGACATATTGAAATACAAGTATTAGCAGATAATTTTGGCAATGTAATTTATTTAGGTGAGAGAGAATGTTCTATTCAAAGAAGAAATCAAAAAGTCATTGAAGAGGCCCCTTCACCTTTTTTAGATAAACAAACAAGAAAACAGATGGGTGATCAAGCCGTTCAATTGTCAAAAAAAGTTAATTATAGTAGCGCTGGTACAGTTGAATTTATAGTTGATAAAGATAAAAATTTTTATTTTTTAGAGATGAATACACGTCTTCAAGTTGAGCACCCTGTTACTGAATTAATCACAGGGATAGATTTAGTAGAGCAGATGATTAACATAGCATATGGAAAAAAACTAGAAATTACCCAAAATGATGTTCGTTTAAATGGTTCAGCAATTGAAACTAGAATATATGCAGAAAATCCCTATAAAAATTTTCTACCCTCGATTGGAAGATTGACTAAATATAATCCACCTAAACAAATGCAACATCCGGATGGTACAATTACTAGAAATGACACTGGAGTTAGAGAAGGTGATCAGGTATCAATGTTCTATGATCCCATGATTGCAAAATTATGTTCTTGGGGCAAAACACGTGATTTATCCATTAATAGAATGGAATCTGCCTTAGACAATTTTTTACTTGAAGGGATAGATCATAATATATCCTTTCTTTCAGCTATTTTAGCAAATAAAAGATTTAAATCTGGTGATATAAACACTGCATTTATAGACGAGGAATTTAGAGAAGGATTTCAAGGAATAATTCCAAACAAGAAATTGGAATGGACCCTAGGATCTTTAGTTTTAGCATATCATATCTGTGAAATTTCAAAAAATTTTGAAATTTTTGAAAATGATCAGATTTCTGATGAGTGGGAAGTTTATCTTCATTACAATCAATCCCAAAAAAATCCTTCAAAATTGAAATATATGATCAATAAAGATAATTTAAAATTGCCTTTCGTTAGTATTAAGCCTATGCAAAATCAAACAACAAAGGGTCTGAATATTGATTTTTTTACAATTGAAGTACATCAAGATTTTATTAAAAAATTAGTTACATTCAAAATAAACTCACAAGATCCATCAAATGACCCTCAAAATATTCAATGTAGATTAAATAGCAAAAATACAAATATCGAGTTTCATTATAGAGGAATTAGAATGTCAGCAAAAGTGTTTCCAAAACATGTAGCTGATTATAATAAATATATGAAACCAATAAAAAACTTAGATAAATCAAATCTTTTAATCTGCCCAATGCCAGGAAAATTAATTAAAATACTAGTAAAAGAAAATCAAATTATTGAAGAAGGGCAATCCTTATGTGTCGTAGAGGCAATGAAAATGGAGAATACATTAGTTTCTCCAAAACAATGCATTATTAAAAAAATCAATTATAAAAAAGGTGACACGTTATCTGTGGATCAAGTCATCATGGAGTTTTCATTTAAATCAAAATTATAAAAGTAAGAGATTTGTATGGGGAAAAAAGATAATTTAGATAACTGGAAGAAAAACGCTATTAATGAGTTAAAAACTCCAAATGTTGATGATATCTTCATTAACACACCAGAAGGAATTAATATAAAGCCATTATACACATCAGCAGACAATGAAAATATTAGTCATCTTGATGGCTATCCTGGTGAACCTCCATTTTTGAGAGGTCCAAAAGCCACAATGTATACAGGCAGACCTTGGACAATTCGGCAATATGCTGGTTTTTCAACAGCTTCAGAATCAAATAAATTTTATAAAAAAAATCTGGCCTCTGGACAAAAAGGTTTGTCAGTTGCTTTTGATCTAGCAACTCACAGGGGCTACGATTCAGATCATGAGAGGGTATATGGAGATGTAGGCAAAGCTGGTGTCGCTATAGATAGTGTAGAGGATATGAAAATTCTTTTTGATGGTATCCCTCTTGATAAAATGTCGGTATCAATGACAATGAATGGAGCAGTTCTTCCTGTATTAGCAGGTTATATAGTTGCAGCTCAAGAACAAGGTGTAAGTCCAAGAGAACTTAGCGGAACTATACAGAATGACATACTTAAAGAATTCATGGTTAGGAATACTTATATTTACCCCCCAGAACCGTCTATGAGAATTGTCTCTGATATTATTAATTTCACATCAAAAGAAATGCCAAAATTTAATTCTATATCTATTTCAGGGTATCATATGCAGGAGGCAGGTGCCTCTCTCGTTCAAGAATTAGCTTTTACCATTGCAGATGGATTAGAATACATAAGAGCAGCAACAAAAAGTGGTTTATTGGTTGATGATTTTGCACCTAGATTATCCTTTTTCTTCGCTATAGGAATGAATTTTTTTATGGAAGCTGCTAAATTGAGAGCAGCGAGATATTTATGGTCACAATGGACAAAAAAGTTATTTAATTGCCAAAATCCAAAATCACAAATGCTTAGAACCCATTGCCAAACTTCTGGGGCAAGTTTACAAGAGCAAGATCCTTATAATAATATTATTAGAACTACTATTGAGGCATTAGCCGCTACTTTAGGAGGGACGCAATCTTTGCATACAAATTCATTTGATGAAGCAATAGGTTTACCCACTGAGTTTTCTGCTAAAATAGCCAGAAACACCCAACTAATTCTACAACATGAAACAGGTATTACAGATACAGTGGATCCGCTTGCTGGCAGTTATTTTGTTGAGAATTTGACAAAAGAATTAATTGATAAATCTAATGAACTAATTGAAAAAATTGAAGAAATGGGAGGTATGACAGTAGCTGTAATTAATGGTTTTCCAAAATCAGAAATAGAAATTTCTGCAACAAAACGTCAAGCAAAAATTGATTCTGGAGAACAAGTGATTGTAGGAGTAAATAAATATAAGTCAGATCAAAATGAAAATGTTGATGTTCTAAATATTGATAATAAAGCGGTTCGTGAAGAACAAATTAAAAAATTAAATCAAATAAAAAAAGCTAGAAATTCAAAAGAAGTAGAAAAAGCATTACAAAAATTAAAAGAAGCTGCAAAAGAAAATAAAGGTAACTTGTTAGATTTGACAATTGTTGCAATTAAAGCAAGAGCAACAGTTGGTGAGGTGTCTTATGCTCTAGAAGAAGTCTATGGTCGTTATGGAGTAAAGCAAGATATAATTAAAGATGTATACAAGAGCACCTATCAAAATGAAGAAGATTTTAAAAAGGTGGATATCGCTCTATCTAATTTTAAAAATATTGCAGGTGAAAATCCAAAAATCTTTATGGCTAAACTCGGACAAGATGGTCATGATAGAGGCGCTAAAGTAATTGCATCTGCTTTTACTGACATTGGTTTCTCAGTCGAGATTGGTACTTTGTTTCAAACTCCTAAGGAGGCTGTTGATCTTGCTATAAATTTAGGGGTCCACGTCATTGGTATATCCTCTCTAGCAGCGGGTCATAAAACATTGATACCTGAATTAATAGATGAACTTAAAAAAAGACAAGCTGATGATATTCTTGTAGTTTGTGGTGGTGTCATCCCTGCACAGGATTATCAATTTTTATATGATGCTGGTGTTGCAGCTATCTTTGGACCTGGTACACCTATTCCTGATGCTGCATTAACAACTATAAATAAAGCAGCCGAACAATTAATGAGAATGCATAATTTTAGAAAAGCTAGAACGAAATAATTGTTATTTTTTTGGGGAGGGAGGTAAATTTGGGAAATTACAAAAAAATTTATGATAATTGGCAAAAAGACCCAAAAACATTTTGGCAAGAACATTCTGAAAATATTGATTGGGAAAAAAATCCTGAAAAGATATTAGATGATGATAACAAACCATTTTATAAATGGTATCCAGATGGAAGTTTAAACACATGTTTCAATGCTATCGACAGACACGTTATAAATGGGAGAGGAGAACAAGATGCAATATTGTATGATAGCCCTGTCACAAACACAAAAAAGAAAATTACTTATTCAGAACTTAAATATCAAGTTTCCATTTTTGCTGGAGCACTTAAAAAATTAGGTGTTCTAAAGGGGGATCGTGTAATCATTTATATGCCAATGATCCCTGAAGCTTTGGTGGCCATGCTAGCTTGTTCTAGACTAGGAGCAATCCACTCTGTCGTATTTGGTGGTTTTGCTTCAAATGAACTAGCCGTAAGAATTGATGATTGTAAGCCAAAAATAATAGTGTCTGCTTCGTGCGGGCATGAGCCAAATAGAATTGTTGAATATAAACCCTTGCTTGACAACGCAATTAAAATTGCCAGTCATCAAGTAGAAAGATGTATAATTTATCAACGTGAAGCCCTAAATGTTGAGCTTATTCCAGGCCAAGACATAGATTGGAATGAGGTTGTTAAAGATGTTTCATTGACTGATCCTGTTGAAGTACAAGCAAACGACCCTTTGTATATTTTATATACATCAGGAACAACTGGAAAACCTAAAGGAGTTGTTAGGGATAATGGAGGACATGCGGTGTCACTAAAATGGTCAATGAAAAATATTTATAATGTAGAACCTGGGGATGTTTATTGGGCTGCGTCGGATATTGGATGGGTAGTTGGTCATTCTTATATCGTTTATGCACCTTTGCTTCATGGTTGCACGACAATTTTATTTGAAGGGAAACCTGTTGGGACACCAGATTCAGGGACTTTTTGGAGAATTATTTCTGAGTATAAGGTCAAGGTGTTATTTACAGCTCCAACAGCTCTAAGAGCTGTTAAGAGAGATGACCCAAATGGAAAGTTTATTAAAAAATTTGATTTAACATCTTTGCAATCTCTATTTCTTGCTGGAGAAAGAGCTGATCCTGATACGGTTTTGTGGCTGGAAAGAAAATTAAAAGTTCCTATAATTGATCATTGGTGGCAAACTGAAACTGGATGGCCTATTGCAGCAAACCCTTTAGGTATAGAATCGCTTCCAATTAAAACTGGTTCTCCAACCTTAGCTATGCCAGGATATGATGTAAGGGTTTTGTCAGAAGATGGCAATGAGGTTCCAAAAGGAACGTTAGGAGCAATTTCAATAAAATTACCTTTGCCACCAGGATCTTTACCTAGTTTGTGGAATGCAGATGATAGATTTATAGAGGCTTATTTATCAACTTTTGAAGGTTTTTACGAAACAGGAGACGCAGGTTATCAAGACGAAGATGGTTATTTATACATTATGTCAAGAACTGATGATGTAATAAATGTAGCAGGTCATAGGCTTTCAACAGGCGCAATGGAGGAAACTTTATCTAATCATGTAGATGTAGCTGAATGTGCAGTTGTTGGTGTTTCAGATGATTTAAAAGGACAAGTTCCATTAGGATTGATATGCTTGAATAAAGGATGTAATAAACCTTATGAGGATGTGTGTAAAGAAGTTGTAGATTTAGTTCGAAATGAAATAGGGCCAGTTGCTGGATTTAAATCAGTGGCTGTTGTTTCTGCTCTTCCAAAGACTAGATCAGGAAAAATTTTAAGAGCAACTATAAGAAAAATAGCTGATAGAATTGAATGGGAAATGCCTGCCACAGTAGATAATCCACAAGTTTTTAAAGAAATTGAAGAAGCTTTAAAACCATTAGGCTATTAATTTTAACTTTATGAAACTTTCATAATAAATTTTCCAACATGATCTCCTTTTTCAAGAGCCTTATGTGCTTCACTAGCATCGCTTAATAGAAATTCTCTTTGAATTATTGGTCTAATTTTACCTTTGTCTAAATATTCCCAAGCATTTTTAAATAAACTATTCACATATTCTGTTTTTTTTGGTGATGATTGAGGTCTCAATGTTGATCCAGTTATTGTTTGTCTTTTTATCATGATATTTGCAAAATTAACTTCATCCTTAATACCACCTTGGACGGCAATAATAATTAGTCTTCCATTAATACTTAAACATTTTAAATTCCTTGAAATATAAGGACCTGCAACCATATCCAAAATTACATTTACACCTTGTTTATTTGTAAGCTGATTTATCTCTTTCTCAAATTCTTTTGTTTTATAGTTAAAACATTTTATAGCTCCTAGTTTTTCTACGACCTGACATTTTTCATCACTTCCAGCAGTTGCATAAACTTTAGCACCATAGTGTTTAGCCAATTGAATTGCAGTTGTACCTATACCACTTGCACCACCATGAATTAGGACTTTTTCATGCTTTTGTAATTTTCCTCTCATAAATAAATTGCTCCAAACTGTTATAAACGTTTCTGGTATACATGCTGCTTCCGCCATCGAATAGCCCTTAGGTAATGGCATACAGTGACCCTCGTCTACAGCAACATATTCGGCATATCCACCACCATGACAAAGAGCGCAAACTTTATCGCCAACATTAAATTTTACATTTGAACCTTTTTTTTCAACCACTATCCCAGAAACTTCTAAACCAGGTAAGTCTGAAGCATCTTTAGGAACTTTATAATTACCTTGTCTTTGCAAAATGTCTGGTCTATTAACACCAGCAAACGACACTTTAATTAAAATTTGATTATTGGAAATTTGAGGAGTTGGTCTAACGCAAAGTTTTAAATTATCAGCTTTACCAAATTCTTCTATTTCTATAGCTTTCATGTTTTTTGGTATGTTTAATAAATCTTTTTTCACTTTTATCTCCTAAATTAATCTAATTGCCAAAATTCCGTCTTATTTTGTCAAACTATAGCCATTTAATAATGAAATAAGCTATAATATAAAAGAGGAGAAACAAAATGATTTTTTTTATAGCAGTTTATTCAGTTCTAGCCCTTGAACAACCACATGTTAAAGAATTCTTGGTTGAGGCTTCTAAATCTGGTCCAATTAAATATAGTTTTGTAAAACCAAAAGACTGTTTATCTGGCAAATTAAAAGATAGTTACGTATTAGCTCAAAATGGTAAGGTTGTTTTAAAACAAGTTTCCAAGGATGGTTCAATCGGTCCAGTCTGTATTAAATAATCTTTTATTTAGAGTTTTCAATCATTTTTTTAACTCTAAGTCTAAGTGCATTCAATTTAATGAAACCTTCTGCATCTGAATGATTATAATCAGTTGTACCTTCTTCAAAAGTCACTAAGCTCTCGCTATATAGAGAAAATGGTGATTTTCTTCCAGTAATTATAACGTTACCTTTGTAAAGTTTTGCTCGCACAGTACCGGATACATTCTTTTGAGATTTATCAATTGCTGATTGTAACATTTCTCTTTCAGGAGAAAACCAGAAACCATTATATATTAATGAAGCATATTTTGGCATTAACTCATCTTTGAGATGTGCTGCACCTCTGTCTAAAGTTACAGACTCAATTGCTCTTCGCATGTGGAAGAGAATTGTACCACCAGGTGTTTCATAAACACCTCTGGATTTCATTCCAACAAATCTATTTTCAACTAAATCTATTCTTCCTATGCCATTTTCTCCTCCCAAAATATTTAACTCATGTAACATTTTGGCTGGAGATAGATCTTTCCCATTCAAACTTACTGGATCACCATTCAAAAACTCTAATGCAATTTCTGTTGGTTTATTTGGAGCATCAAACGGTGACTTAGTTCTGGAATAAATAAACTCTTCGGGTTCAACCCATGGATCTTCTAGAATTTTTCCTTCAGCTGATATGTGTAATAAGTTTGCGTCAACACTAAAAGGTGCTTCACCTCTTTTATCTTTGGGAACTTTTATTTGATTTTCTTCTGCATATTTAATCAGGTTTGTTCTGCTGGATAGGTTCCATTCTCTCCAAGGGGAAATTACTTTGATATTTGGTTTTAAGCTGTAGTAACCCAATTCAAATCTTACTTGATCATTTCCCTTACCTGTAGCTCCATGAGATACAGCGTCAGAACCCGTTAAATTAGCAATTTCAATTTGTCTTTTAGCAATTAGAGGTCTAGCTATAGATGTACCTAGTAGATAAATACCCTCATATAAAGCATTTGCTCTAAACATGGGAAAAACAAAATCTTTAACAAATTCTTCTTTTAAATCATCAATGAAAATTTCTTTTACACCTAATAATTCAGCCTTTTTCCTTGCAGGCTCTACTTCTTCACCTTGACCAATATCAGCTGTGAAAGTTACAACTTCACATTGATAATTGTCTTGCAACCACTTTAAAATAACTGATGTATCAAGTCCTCCAGAATAAGCTAAAACTATTTTTTTTATTTTAGAATTTTCATTTAGCATTCTTTTTCCTTATGTTACATAATTATCAGAAATTTCAATTTTATGTATAGCCTCAAATTATAATTTTGTAATTATGTTAAATAAAGTTTTTTTAATATTCTTAAGTAATCTTATTTATTAAAAGGTTGTCACCATTAATAAATATTGTATGTTATGATATATTTGTACTAAATAAAATAAATATGGTCATTAATTTGCATAGCCTATGATTATGTTAAAGAGATTTGGGATAATGATTTACAAATTTTACAAAATATTGATTTTTATAACAGTATCAATTTTTTTTACAACTCATGCCTTATGTGAGACAAAATTGTTGGGTACAGAAAAATATTGGAAGGCCTATTCAACAAAAATAGATAAAACAAAAACCTGTTTTATTACTTCTGAGCCAATTAAGACTGAAGGTAAATTTAATAAAGACAATAGAGGAAAACCCTACGTTTTTGTAACAAATATAAAAAATGGAACTAATCATGAGGTATCCATTAAGGCAGGTTTTAACTTTAAAAAAAATAAAGATGTAATTTTTGATGTTGATGGAAATAAAACAAAATTGTTTCCAGTTGATGATAGAGCATGGTCTGAAAGTACTAAAATTGATAGATTTTTGGTTCAATCAATGAGGAGAGGACAAAAATTAAAAGTTACAGGCATATCTACTCCTGGAAATAAAATTATCGACACTTATTCATTGTCAGGTTTTACAAAAGCACTCAGATTAATTGACAAAAGTTGTTCTTAAGCAAAAATAATTTATGAGATATTTATAATGTTTAAACAGGATCTTATTGATTTTAGTTTTGGCGAGTTACAAAATTTTTGTAAAGATAAAAATCTGCAAAAATTTAGAGCTTCTCAGATTTGGAGATGGATGTATTGTTTTGGATTTAAATCATTCGATAAAATGAATAATATCTCAAAATTAACTAGGGAATTACTAAATGATATTTCTTTAATTTCCAGACCTCAAATTTCTGAAATGCAAATTAGCATGGATGGTACTATAAAATGGTTGATAAAATTAAAAGATAATTCTGAAGTAGAGACTGTCTATATACCACAAGATGATAGAGGAACTGTTTGTCTTTCTAGTCAAGTAGGTTGTACTCTTAATTGCTCATTTTGTCATACTGGAACACAGGCTCTTGTAAGAAACCTCACATCTGGTGAAATTATTGGACAGTTGATGGTTGTCATGGACTATTTAAATGATTGGCCTTCAGGAAAAAATAATAGAAAAGTAACTAACATTGTAATGATGGGTATGGGAGAACCATTGCTTAATTATGATGAAGTTTGCAAAGCGATAAAGATTATGATGTCAGATGACGGTATTGCCATTTCAAGAAGAAGAATTACTTTATCTACATCAGGCATTATTCCAAACATCGAAAAAACTGGAATTGAGTTAGGTGTTAATTTAGCTATATCACTACATGCTGTTAATGATGAATTGAGAAATAAATTAGTTCCAATTAATAAAAAGTATAATTTAGAAACATTGATAAAGTCTTGTAAAAATTATCCTAAATTATCTAACTCCAGAAGAATTACGTGGGAATATGTAATGCTAAAAGATGTGAATGATACTTCAGATGACGCCATAAATTTAATAAAATTAATTAATGGTATACCATCTAAGATAAATTTAATTCCCTTTAATCCTTGGCCAGGGTCGTTATTTGAGACATCAACCCAGAAAAATATTGATAACTTTGCTAAAATTTTGATGGATGCCGGATTTGCCTCTCCAGTAAGAAAGCCAAGGGGGCAAGATATTTATGCTGCTTGTGGACAGTTAAAGTCAAATAGTAAAAAAATAAGAAATTCTCAAATTAATAAGCTTGTGCCAATTCATAACATTTAAAATATTAAATTTTTGTGAAACTATTGCTTTAAGGAGCATTAAGTATTACATTAATAACAACTAAATTAATTATTTAAAAGGATAATAATTTCATGAACAATAATCGCTTTATGTCAAGCTCAAATGCTCAAGCTACCCAAATTGATTTGGGCCTTAGATCATATATGCTTGGTGTTTATAATCATATGACAACCGCCCTAGCTTTGACAGGATTAATGGCTATGGGATTAAATTTTCTTGCCATATCAAATGGTGCATTAACACCCATTGGTGAATTATTTTTCTTAAGTCCACTTAAGTGGGTTGTTATGTTAGCACCATTAGGGATGGTATTCTATATCTCAGCAAAGCTAAATAGTATTTCTGCTGAAAAGGCTAGAAACTTATTTTACATATATGCTGGTCTAATGGGTCTGTCTTTATCTTCATTGTTGCTAATTTATACTGGCGCATCAGTAGTTAGAGCTTTCTTTGTTACAGCAGCAGCTTTCGCAGCATTGTCTATTTATGGTTATACTACTAAAAAATCCCTTTCAGGCTTAGGTTCTTTCCTTATTATGGGCGTGTTTGGACTTATAATAGCTCAAATAGTCAATATTTTTATGGCCTCAACACAATTAGATTTTATGATTTCTATTGTCGGGGTATTAATCTTTGCTGGCTTAACTGCCTATGATACTCAAAAAATAAAAAATATGTATTTAGCTGGTGATGATAATGAAGCAGCTGGTAAAAAATCTGTTTTAGGAGCCTTAACTTTATACCTAGACTTTATCCTAATGTTTCAATTCTTATTAGCTTTTTTAGGTAACAGAGAATAAATTTTATAAAATTAATTTAAAAAAGCCATCGAAAGATGGCTTTTTTTATTTTGAAATTATTTTATCTATTTCTGTTGTAATTTTATTTGAGTTTGGCCTAGTAGTGCTAGCATACCATTTAACTAACAAGCCTTCCTTATTAATAAGGTATTTATAGAAATTCCATTTTGGGAAAGCTAAAAATCCAGCTTCTTTTTTTACCCATTTAAAAAAAGGGTGACCTTTTTTACCTTTTACATTAGTTATTTCGGTAAGCATGAAAGAAATATCAAAATTTATGGTACAAAATTCTTTGACCTTTTGATTTGATGATAGTTCCTGATTTCCAAAGTCATTGGAGGGTATGCCAATAATAATTAGACCGTCTTTCTTATATTTCTGTTGAAGAGTTTCAATATCGCTATATTGATAAGTAAATCCACAAAGCGAAGCCGTATTAACAATGAAAATAGGTTTCCCTTTGAAATCATTTAAATTAATTTCTTTTCCATCTATTGATTTAAAATTAAATTGATATACATTTGCTTTAACTTGAGAAGTCATTAATATTCCTATCAAAATTATATAGATTAAAATTTTATTCATAACTTTCTGTTGTCCAAATAGGGTTCAAAATTTTATCTAACAAATCATTACCATTTAACTTTAAGCTATAATCTCTAAAATATTTTACAATATTTTGGGCATTAAGTATCTCGCCAACCATTTTTGATTTTTTAGCCAACATATCTTTTTTTAAATATCTTTCTCTAATAAACATATTTACTATTTCATAAAAATCATAATTTGCGTTTAATAATTTTTTGATGTATGCAGCGTCTTCTAATATTTGATTGCCAGCTTGTGCAGTATGTGGTGGTATTGCAAAAGCAGCATCTCCAAATAGAAATAAACCATTTTTATAAATTGAGGTTCTTTCTCCATCATTAAATGAAGAGTATGTTGTTCTCCATTCTAAATCTTCAGGAATTAGGTAACTCAAAATTTTGTTGTTTAAGGTCGGTAGTTCAGTTTCATTGTTTTGTGGAACAAAGATATAATTTGTTGCTTTTTTATTATTAATAATTGTTGGATAAATTACATAATAACCATTTTCTTGAATTAATACCTGTAAAATTGTTTTGGATAAATTGTAGGCAATATCTTTAAATGAGATTGTTCTATAAATTTTTTTCTTTTTAATATAATTATTTGATCCAACTACAAACTTTCTACTAACTCCATCAATTCCGTCAGAACCAATCATTAAATTAGTTTTAAAAATCTGACCTTTGTCATCAATTAATTCATTACACTTATAATTTGAAATTATATTTGTCACATTAGAGTTAATTATTTTAATAGTATTTTTTTTTAGTGCATTTTTTTTGAAAAAACTAATTATACTTTTTCTTTCAATAGAACCGTAATTGTAATTTTCTTCTGCTAAGTTACGATGGTATAAAAGTTCTAAATTATTTTTTGAATTTAATCTTTTTATGTAAATATTATAAAGTGGTTCAAAATATTTCTGAATTTTTTTTGGTTCTATAATTTTTGATAATGCTTCCCAACCATTGGGTGTAATCTGTTGGGACCCAAAACTTTTGTTTTCTCCTTCGAAAATATCTATGGAGTAACCACTATCAGCAAAAACGCTTGCTGCTATCCAAGAAGAAAACCCCCCACCAATTATAGTTAAATTTTTTTTCATTTTTTAATAAACTACATATTATTAATTATAATAAGAATAAAACCTTGAAATATAAATATTAGATATCATATGGCTATCATATTAGATAAACTTACAATTTACATCATTAATTTTAATTTTTTAATATAGTATTATCGATTATAAATAACTTGAACTTTCACAAAAAATACTAAAGATTGAACCACAAATATAACTAAATTTTGAGCAATTTATGCATATAAAAGTAAAAAAACAATTATCCGACATTGGAATTAATAATATTTCTAAAATTGTTTACAATCCATCTTATGATTTTCTTTATAATGAAGAAAATGATGAAAGTTTATCAGGATTTGAAAGGGTTCAAAATACAGAGTGTGGAGCCGTTAATGTAATGACGGGTATTTATACCGGTAGATCTCCAAAAGATAAGTATATATTAAAAGATGAAACAACTAAAGACAACTTATGGTGGAGCTCAGAAAATTCAAAAAATGACAATAAACCAATAAATAAAAATATATGGGATAATCTTTATAAAATAGTCAGTAACCAACTTTCCAACAAAAAACTGTATGTAGTGGATGCATTATGTGGAGCTAATAATGATACTTGCCTAAAAGTAAGATTTGTGGTGGAAGTAGCTTGGCAAGCTCACTTTGTAAAAAATATGTTTATAAGACCATCTGAAGAAGAACTAAAAGATTTTGAGCCAGATTTTCATGTTTTAAATGGATCTAAATCAGTTAACAAAAATTTTAAAGAGCAAGGTTTAAATTCTGAAACATTTATTGCTTTTAATTTAACGGATAAAATTCAGATAATTGGAGGTACTTGGTACGGTGGTGAGATGAAAAAGGGTATGTTCTCTATAATGAATTATCTGTTACCGCAAAAAAATATAGCATCAATGCATTGTTCTGCAAATATGGGGCAAGATGGTTCTGTTGCACTGTTTTTTGGTCTATCAGGTACTGGAAAAACAACCTTATCAACAGATCCAAAGAGGCAATTAATTGGTGACGATGAACATGGTTGGGATAATGAAGGTGTATTTAACTTTGAAGGCGGTTGTTATGCAAAAACCATTGACCTTGATAAAGATAAAGAGCCAGATATTTTTAAAGCTATTAGAAGAGACGCGCTCCTAGAGAATGTTACAGTAAATGAAAATGGAATTGTTGATTTCACTGATACCTCTGTAACTCAAAATACTAGGGTATCGTATCCAATTTATCACATTGATAATATTGTAAAGCCAATATCAAAAGGGGAGCATGCCTCTAAAATTATATTTTTAACAGCTGACGCATTTGGAGTTCTTCCGCCAATATCAAAACTTTCTTATGAACAAGCTGAGTATCATTTTCTTTCAGGGTTTACGGCAAAATTAGCTGGTACAGAAAGGGGTGTAACTGAACCTCAGCCAGCTTTTTCAGCATGTTATGGAGCAGCTTTTTTAATGTTACATCCAACACGATATTCAAATGTATTGTCAAAAAAAATGAAAGAATCAAATTCACAAGTTTTTTTAGTGAATACAGGATGGAATGGTAAAGGTGATAGAATTTCCTTAAAGCATACAAGATTAATTATAGACGCTATATTAAATGATGAATTAAAAGATATAGAAACTGAAATTATACCTTATTTTAATTTATCAATTCCAAAAAATCTTAAAAAAATTTCTTCAAATGTAATTGATCCTAGAAAATCTTGGAATTCAAATGCTGAATGGGAAATAAAAGCCAAAGAATTAGCACAATTGTTCATAAGTAATTTTCAAAAATTTTGTGATAATGATCATGGGAAAAGACTACTAGCTTCGGGTCCTCAACTTTAAGCATGTTTTTATATTAATGATTGGAAAAAAATGAAAATTTTAATTGTTTTTTTTGTCAATTTATCAATTTTTATTTCATTTCCTTTATTTGCTCAATCATCCTTTAAGAACAAGGGTAAAAGAGCGTCTTTAGTAAACGTAACCAAAGTTCAATATTTTGATATAGCAGAAAAAACTGAATCAATTGGCAGATTAGTAGCAGTTAATCCGACTATTATATCGTCAAAAATCAATCAAGAAATTTTAAAAATTCATTATAAGATTGGAGATAACGTTAAGAAAAATGACGTGTTGTTTACTCTTGACTCAAAAGATATTTTACGAAACATAGAGCAAATTTCTGCTGAAATGAAATATGAGAAGGAGACACTTGATATTTTGGAAAAAAAATTATCATTAAGGCTCTCTAAGGTTCAAAATGCTAAAAATCTAAAAAAACAAAATATAATTACTCAAGATAACTTAGATGGCATTAGTATTTTGCTTCTTGAAAACCAGCAAGAAATTACTCAAAGAAAATATAATATTAAAAGACTTGAAATTTTACTTAGTGAAAACAAAGAAAATCTAAGTTTTTCTACGATTTTATCACCAATTGATGGAAACATTGTCAATATAGATGCACAAGTTGGTGCATTAACATCAAAAGGTAAAATTTTAGCATCAATTCTGAACAATCAATTTAAAGAAATAGAAACTGATCTAAGATCTGATATAGCTTCAGAAGTTAAAATAGGCTCAATAGTAGATATTTTTAATCAAAAAGCTAAATTTTCTGGGAAAGTGAGAGGTATCGTTAACATAGAGAATATTAGAACTGGAACCAGGAAACTTAGAATAAGTTTAAATGAAGATTTGCCAACAAATATTAATGCTTCTGGTACCAGATTTTCTTTGTATATACCTTTTGGAGATATTAAGCCAAGGTTGCTTATACCAAAAGATGCACTAATACCGTCAGCTAATAAACAAATTGTGTATATTTATGATAAAGGGTTGGCCAAACAGAAATTCATTCAAAGTGGAGTATCTGTTGGAGATAAAATAGAGATTTTAAAAGGTCTTCAAGAAGGTCAATTAGTAGTGGTGAAGGGAAACGAAAACTTAAGGCCAAACCAAGCAATTAAGTTAAAAAGAAAAAAAAAATAATCTAAGATTTAGTCACACAATATGGATAATTTAATCAAATTTGCAATTAAACAACCTATAGCAGTTGCTGCAATGGTTTTTCTTATTATTGCTTTTGGTTTTGTTTCTTTACAAAAAATACCAATTCAAATGACACCTGATATAGACAAGCCAGTTTTACAGGTAAGAGTTTCATGGCCAGGTGCTTCTCCTAAAGATGTTGAAAGGGAAGTTGTTACTAGGGTTGAATTAGCAGTTAGTTCACTTACTGGTGTTGAAACAGTCGAATCAGATAGCCGTTTTGGATCTGCAAGAGTAACTTTAACATATTCTGTTGGTCAAGATATGGACATTGCTCTTGTACAGCTCTTAAGTAAAGTTTCTTCAATTGACGGGTTACCTTTTGATGCAAAACGGCCAACTGTTCGTACTTCTAATTCAGATGATAGCCCAATTTCAAGATTAGCTATGATTAAATTACCTGGATCTAAGGTACAGGATCTAGGTAGTTTAGGAGATTTTGTAGAATATGAAATTATAGAAAAATTATCACGAATAGAAGGTGTTTCAGAAATAACATTCCGAGGAGGTCAAAAAAAAGAATTAAAAGTAGCATTAGATATAAATAAATTAGCTGAATATTCAATCTCAATACCAGCTGTATTGGAGTCATTAAGAGCTAGTTCAGCACAAGTTACTGCAGGAGAAATTATTGAGGGAAAAAGAACTTATTCCCTTCGAGCTGAAGCTATTTCATATACGCCCTCAACTGCTAGAAATATAATTTTGAGATCTGAAAAGGGTTTAGATGGTATTCCGGTAAATGTTAAGTTAGAAGATGTAGCAAAAATTTATATGTCTTACAAAAAACCTACTAGTTTTAGAAGATTAAACGGTCAGGATGCAATTACTTTTGCAGTAATAAGAGAACCTGATTCAAACGTTGTAAAAATTATCAAAAATTTAAAGATAGAAATTGAAAAATTAAACAATGGTATTCTTGCTGAAAATGGTCTTGTTTTGAATAATGTTTATGATGAAACAGTTTATATAAATGCTGCCATTAAATTAGTTCAACAAAACATCATTATTGGTGGAATTCTTGCAATATGTATATTAATGCTTTTTTTAAGGAGTATCAGACCTACATCTATAATTATGTTGGCAATACCAGTTTCTGTTATTGGTACATTTGTAGCAATTTCGTGGTTGGGTCTTTCGGTGAACGTTATATCGTTGGCTGGACTAGCCTTTGCTGTTGGAATGGTAGTTGATGCTTCAATTGTCAGTCAAGAAAATATATATAGATTAAAACAGTCAGGCATGTCTGCTACCGTGGCTTCATACAGGGGCTCAAAACAAGTTTGGGCTCCTATACTAGGTTCTGCACTAACTACTGTTGTTGTTTTCATTCCAATTTTATTATTAGATTTGCCAGTAGGACAATTATTCAGAGATATAGGCATAGCAATTTCAGTATCTGTATTAATCTCAGTTATAATTTCAATAACATTGATACCAACTGTAGCTTCTAGAATACTTGAGAGTTCAAAAGAAAAAGAAGAAAAATGGTTTTCTATTAAATTTATTGATAATTTTGCAGGTAAGTTAGCAAAATCGATACAAACATATGCTTCTTGGTCAACTAGTTCTTTAAAATCTGGTTTGACTGTTGTTTTTTGTTTGATAATAACCGCTGGTTTAATAATAGTGTCTTTTCTTCCTCCACTTGATTATTTGCCTGATGGGAATAGAAATTTTGTATTTGCTCGTATAATTGTACCGCCAGGGTATAACAAAGAATCAACTGTTGAAATATCTAGAGCGATGGAGAGAGCAGCAAAACCACTTTGGGAGGCTGAGAATGATGGCCCTTATGGAAAGCCAAAGATTTCGCGTTTCTTCTTTGTGGCTTATTCAGGTGGAGCATTTGCAGGAGCAGCTACTGAAAATCCTGAAAGAGTAAAAGAAATTTTACCAGTACTTACAAAACCGATAAGATCACAACCAGGTGCTAGAGCATTTGCTCAACAAGCTTCATTATTTGGAAGATCGGTAGGTGGATCTAGAGTAATAAAACTTGAAATTACAGGACCTTCACTTGGTTTAATACAACCAACAGCACAAAAATTTTTAAGAATTGTTAGGAGTGAATTTCCGCCTAAAAGTGGACATCAAGTTAGATCAGTCCCTCAAATGGGAACTGGATCTCCTCAAGTTATCATAAAACCTATTCCTGAAAGATTAGCTGACATTGGAATGACAGCTAGAGATTTAGCACAATCTTTGGATGTTTATAATGATGGAATACGAATATTGGAGATACCGTTTGAAGGAAGATTGATTGAGCTAGTTTTAACTTCAAATAAAGCCAATACCAACAAAATAGATGACTTAAAAAATTTACCATTGATACTCAAAACAGGAGAATTAGTAAGATTGTCACAAGTTGCTGAGATTGACTTGATTGGTGTTCCTGAACAAATAAAAAGGTTATCAGGCAGAAGAGTAATTACACTACAACTACGTCCACATGAAAGTATTTCATTAGAAGATGCAGTTTTAAAATTGCAGAATTCTGTAATTGAACCTCTAATAAAAGATGTGCCTAGTGGTATTTCAATTAACTTATCTGGTGCAGCAAGTGAATTAGAGCGGACATGGATTGCAATGAAAAATAACGTAGTTATTGCTCTTTTTGTTATTTTCTTATTGCTTACAGTTTTAATGAGGTCATTTATCCTACCTTTTGTAATTGTAATTACTGTCCCGATAGCAGGTGCAGGAGGTGTTATGGCACTAGTTGTTTTAAATCAATTTACTGCTCAATCACTTGATATGCTAACTATGTTAGGTTTTATAATCTTGACTGGAATTGTTGTAAATAATTCTATCTTAATGGTGGAGCAAACTCTTTGGCATATTAGATATGAAAGTATGAAAATTTCAGAAGCTATAACTGAAGCAACAAGAAATAGAATAAGACCAATTTTTATGTCAACTTTGACAAGTTTGTTTGGTCTAATTCCACTTGTAATTTTCCCTGGTTCTGGTTCAGAATTATATCGTGGTATTGGAACTGTTGTTTTTGGAGGATTATCCACCTCTGCTATTTTAACTTTACTTATGGTTCCACCATTACTCGCACTAGCTTTGAAATTTGAAAAAGTAAAACCAATATCTAAAAATACGCAGGAAGAATTTATTTAATTCTTACTAAATTATAAATCTTTCTTTTTATTTGGTGACAAAAGACTTAATAAAAAGCTATATAAGCTCCGTTATGTTAAATTTTAAGAAAATTAAAGAAGTAAAATGAAAAATATTATGTCAGCAAAAGAGAAAATAAAATTGATCAGAAATATAGCTATTGTTGCTCATGTTGATCATGGTAAAACAACCTTAGTTGATACGTTGTTACAACAATCTGGTACATTTGCTGCTCATTCAGAATTAGTTGAAAGAGTAATGGATTCTAATGATTTAGAAAAAGAACGTGGCATAACGATTTTATCCAAAAACACAGGACTAAGATGGAAAGAATGGAGAATTAATATTGTAGACACTCCAGGACATGCGGATTTTGGTGGTGAAGTTGAAAGAGTTTTATCTATGGTAGACTCAGTATTATTATTAGTTGATGCTGTTGATGGTCCTATGCCGCAAACTAGTTTTGTTACTAAAAAAGCTCTTGAAGCTGGTCTCTGTCCTATTGTCGTAATAAACAAAATTGACAGA